>CAXBDO010000025.1:0-14364 GCA_963974165.1 uncultured Aequorivita sp. | reverse complement strand
GCTTATCGTGGTGTATTTCCATTGTTTCAGCATCTATGTTTGGCTCCAAAGCATGAAATGCGTACGGTAATTTTGGTAATTCGAAAGACATAATTATATCGGTTTTATTGGTTATTACTAATTTCACCCAAATTTAGACATTCTTGCACCTTATTTGTGTTATAGCTATTATAAGATTTTTATATAGCTATAGATAATTTTGATTTCAAAGCTATAAAAACGTATTTTAGTACAAAAAGTTTCTTCATTTGAAAACCTCGCCTCCTTTTGCAATTTACAATGCCGCCGCCGGAAGCGGTAAAACATATACCCTGGTAAAAGAATATTTAAAACAGCAAAACATTGATGATGCAAATAAAAATTATCCTAAACTCCGTATTGTAGAAACATTGGTAAGTTTTAGCGCAACACAAAGTGTAGCCTCGCCCTCCGCAATGATGCTACATATTTCAGAGGAAACGGGCAAGAGTATTTCTGAAATCCAAACCAGATCCCAACGAATCCTCAAAAACCTTCTTCATAACTACGCTGCATTCAGTGTTGAAACGATAGATAGATTTAATCATAGACTTATACGAACCTTTGCGCGCGACCTTAAATTGGCAACCAATTTTGAAGTTACGCTGGACACCAACGAACTTTTGGCAGAAGCTGTAGATTTGTTATTAAGCAAAGCCGGCGAAAACAAAGAGATTACCAAGGTATTGCTGGATTTTGCCTTGGAAAAAACAGACGACGACAAGTCTTGGGATATTTCTAGGGATATTGCAAGTGCTGCAAAATTGCTTTATGACGAGAACGAAACAGAGCATGTTTCGATTTTAAAGCAGAAATCGTTGGAAGATTTTCTCGAATTCAAAAAGGAGTTAATCCTCAAAAGAAAACAATTTGCGGAAGAAATTAAAACAATTGCCTCGGCCACTTTGCAGCTTATTGATGAAAGTGGTTTGCAGTTCGACGATTTCAGCGGTAGTTATTTGCCGAAGCATTTTCAAAATCTTCAATCTGGCCGGTTAGATTTAAATTTTGATGCAAAATGGCAGGACACTATGGGCGAAAAGCCGCTTTACCCCGGGCGGGTATCCGCAGCTATTGGAGATATAATTGATGAATTGACCCCCGTTTTCATTAAAAATTTTCAGCAAACAAAAAGTTTGGTTTTCAAACTGCTTCTTGTTGAAAATATGCTAAAAAACATTACCCCGCTGTCTGTTATCAATTTGGTAAACCACGAAATTGAAACAATTAAGGCAGAAAAAAACATTCTTCCAATTTCTGAATTCAATTCGCTTATAAACAAGGAAATCAAAAACCAGCCAGCCCCTTTTATTTATGAACGGATGGGCGAAAAATACCGACATTTTTTTATCGATGAATTTCAGGATACCTCTAAACTGCAGTGGGAAAATTTAATTCCATTGGTAGATAATGCTCTGTCGCAAATGGAGCCAGATTCCGGCAGCCTTTTATTGGTGGGCGATGCCAAACAATCCATTTACCGTTGGCGCGGCGGATTACCTGAACAGTTTATGGGATTATACGGAAACACCAATCCTTTCCAGAGGGAAAAAGCTGTTTTTCCATTAGATACAAATTATAGAAGTTGTAAAGAAATCGTTCAATTCAATAATGAGTTTTTCTCATTTGCGGCGTCTTACTTTGCCAATGCCGATCACGGAAAACTGTATGTTGAAGGAAATCAGCAAAAATGTACCGATAAAAAGGACGGCTATGTAAAATTTGAATTCATTGAAAAACAAAACAAATCTGAAAAGGAAGAAGCCTATTCAAAACTTGTTTATGACACCATTCAAAATGTAAAGAGCAAAGGTTTTTCTGAGAGCGATATTTGTATTCTAACACGCCGGAAGGCTGAGGGTATAGCGATTGGCGCCTTTTTAATGGAGCAGGGGGTGCCCGTAATTTCTTCTGAAACCCTTTTGCTGAATGCATCCCCCTTGGTGCAGATGTTGGTTTCGGCACTTCAAATTTCCTTGTATCCTAATAATGAGGAAGCAAAAATAAATTTGTTGGATTTGTTGCACGAACAGCTTCAATTAGATGTTGAAAAGCATACCTTTTTTGTTCAATTTTTAAATAATACCGAAACAAAATTCGCCGAAAATTTGAAAAATTATGGGATCGATTTTTCCTTTGCTGAAATGCAATCCATTTCACTTTATGAAGCCTTTGAATACTGTATAGAAAAATTCAGAATTGCAGAAGTTGCCGATGCTTATGTGCTCGGATTTATGGATTTGGTTTATGAATTTGAACAACAGCCGCAAGCCGATAAAATTTCATTTTTAGATTATTGGGAAACGCAAAAGGATACCGCATCCATTCCCGCAAGCGAAGGCACAAATGCGGTTCAACTTATGACAATCCATAAGGCAAAAGGACTGGAATTTCCAGTTGTAATTTTTCCGTTTGCAGACCTTCAATTATATGATGGAAAATTCGATAAGCTTTGGTATAGTCTAGAAAATGACGAATTCGTTTTTAACGAGGCGCAGATAAACTACAAAGCTGAAATTGCCAATTATGGCGAAATGGGGCAACAAATGTTCCTGGACCATAAAAGTAGGTTGGAGCTCGATAATATAAATCTGCTCTATGTAACCTTAACCCGCGCGGTCGAGAAACTCTATGTTTTTTCTGAAATGCCAAAAGAATCGAAAGACGGGATTCCATCAACCTACAATCAGCTTTTTATGGAGTTTTTAAAGGAAAAGGGGCTGTGGAATGGCGACCAAGGTATATATGAATTTGGGAAAAATGCACCTAAAACTTCACAAGAAAATCCTGAAGTAGCACAATTGCAGCCTATCTATTTTTCTAGCAATCCCGCTACCCACGGTTTAAAAATAGTGGCTGCAGATGAAGTCTATTTAGAAAATGATAAAGCTGCGGCTATTTCGGCTGGTAACATCCTTCACGAAACTATGGCCCAGATTTTTTCAGAAAATGATGCTGAAATCGTGTTAGCCGAATTGGAAGCACGCGCAATTATTCCGCAAGAGGAGTTTATAAAACTGCGATCAACGGTTTTTCAAATTATTAAGCATTCAGAACTTGCCGGTTTTTTCAATGGAAATGATCGTGTATATAATGAGCGAAATATTATTACAAAAGATGGATTGGTTCTGCGGCCTGATAGAATAAATATCAATTCGAACAATGCCGCAACTATAATCGATTACAAAACAGGAAGTTCAAATAGATATCACAACGAGCAATTATTAGATTATAAAATTGCTTTGGAAGAAATGGGTTTTTCGGTTGTCGAAAAAATGCTTATATATAGTAACGAGGATGAAATAGTAATAAATAAAGTTTAATTTTGAACTTTAAAAATTAGAGAAAATGTACGGAAAAATAAAAGAGCATTTACAGAAGGAACTTGAAGAAATAAAGGAAAACGGACTATATAAAAGGGAGCGAATTATTACTTCGCCTCAAGATGCCGAAATAACAATCTCTACCGGGCAAAAAGTTTTAAACTTTTGCGCGAATAACTATTTGGGATTGTCTGCCAATAAAGAAGTAATTCAAGCTGCCAAGGATGCAATGGATACCCACGGTTTTGGAATGTCTTCGGTTCGCTTTATTTGTGGCACACAAGACATCCATAAAGAATTGGAACAAAAGATAGCCGAATTTTATGGCACCGAGGATACTATACTTTACGCTGCCTGTTTCGATGCCAACGGTGGGGTTTTTGAACCACTTTTGGGCGCGGAAGATGCTATAATTTCAGATTCCTTAAATCACGCTTCCATTATTGATGGGGTGCGTTTGTGTAAGGCGGCCCGTTACCGCTATGAAAATAGCAATATGGAAGATCTTGAGCAACAACTTATTGCTGCAAATGAAAATGGCGCGCGATTTAAAATAATAGTTACCGACGGTGTGTTTTCTATGGATGGCTTAGTAGCGCCATTAGATAAAATATGCGATTTGGCCGATAAATATAATTCACTTGTAATGATTGATGAATGCCACGCCACAGGTTTTATAGGTGAAACGGGTCGTGGAACCTTGGAAGAGAAAGGTGTAATGGGGCGTGTTGATATTATAACGGGTACGCTCGGTAAGGCGCTTGGTGGCGCCATGGGCGGTTATACTACCGGCAATAAGGAAGTAATTGAAATGCTTCGTCAGCGTTCACGTCCTTACTTATTTTCAAACTCCTTGGCCCCTGCAATTGTAGGAGCATCTATTAAGGTGTTTGAAATGCTTTCAAATAACACTTCATTGCGCGATAAACTGGCGGAAAACACGGCTTATTTCAAAAAAGGGATGAAAGCTGCAGGGTTTGATATTATTGATGGCGATTCAGCAATTGTACCAGTTATGTTATATGATGCCAAGCTTTCTCAACAAATGGCAGACAAGCTTTTGGAAGAGGGAATTTATGTTATAGGATTCTTTTTCCCGGTAGTGCCAAAAGGCAAGGCTAGAATCCGCGTGCAGCTGTCTGCAGCGCACAGTACAGAGCATTTAGACAAGGCCATTAATGCTTTTATAAAAGTAGGAAAAGAATTAAATGTAATTGGCTCTTAAATCCTTCTCTTTGCGGATGAATAGCCGTGATTTTGGGAAAATTTTATTAGATTTGCTTTTGTTTATAAAATTTAACAACTTACTTTTGCTCATAATTAACACTTAAAATTAAACAATCGAATATGAAACATCTTAACAGATTATTAGTTGCTGCTGTCCTTTTTATGGGAATCGGGGTGGCGAACGCACAAGACGAAAACAATCCTTGGGCTGTTGAGGTTGGTGTAAACGCAGTTGACGTTTACTCAGCTGGTCTCAATGAGGATCAAGTACGTATCCCAGCTGCGGCTAGAGGGGATATTTTTGACGAATATTTCAACGCCAACGACCACTGGAATATCCTTCCATCGGTTTCAAGATTAGCTATCAGCAGATATATGGGTAGCGGTTTTGTATTTACTGCAGCCGGTTCTATCAACCGTATCGACAAATTAGGAGATTTTCCTGCAGACGACCTTAGCTACTACAGTGCTGATGGTGAAATTAAATACAGCTTCAAAGATGCTCTTAACAGCAGCTGGTTTGACCCTTCTATCGGTCTTGGTGGAGGTTATACTTGGGTTGATGATATCGGATTTGGAACAGGTAACGCTATTGCTGGTGTTAAATTCTGGTTCAACGAATACATAGCTCTTAACTTACAATCTACTTATAAGCATTCATTTGAGGATTCTTACGGAATCACTCACTTCCAGCACTCTGCTGGTGTTGTTTTCCAATTTGGTGGAAAAGATACTGATGGTGATGGTATTTACGATAAAGATGACGAATGTCCAGAAACTCCTGGTCTAGCTGAATTTAACGGATGTCCTGACACTGATGGTGACGGTATTGAAGATAGAAATGATGCTTGTCCTAACACTCCAGGTTTAGCTGAATTTAACGGTTGTCCTGATACTGACGGCGATGGTATTGCTGATCCACAAGATGAGTGTCCTACTGTAGCTGGTTTAGCTGCTCTTAACGGATGTCCAGATGCTGACGGTGACGGTATTGCTGATAAAGATGATGCTTGTCCAAACGAAGCTGGTCCAAAAGCTAACAACGGTTGTCCTTACAAAGACAGAGATGGCGATGGTGTTCTTGACAAAGACGATCAGTGTCCAGATGTTGCTGGTACTGTAGCAAACAAAGGTTGTCCTGAAGTTTCTGTAGAAATCATCAAGCAATTGAACGATTACTCTAAAACTATCTTGTTCGATCTTGGTAAAGCAACCATCAGAAAAGAATCTTACGCAGTACTTCAAAACATCGCAGATATTATGAAAGAATATCCAAACGCGAAATTCGAAATTGAAGGTCATACTGATAGCCAAGGTAGCGATGAGCTAAACCAAAGACTATCTAATGACAGAGCTGCTTCTGTAAGAGATTACCTTACAACAATTGGAATGGACGGAAGCAGATTGACTTCAGTTGGATATGGTGAATCTAAGCCAATCGCAACTAATGCTACTAAAGCAGGAAGACAACAAAACCGTCGTGTTGAGATTTCTTTAAAGAAATAATCTTTACAGATAAGTTTTAATAAATTATTTTGAAACGCCTCCGATTTTCGGGGGCGTTTCTTATTTTTAGGCTATGCAAACATTCCTTCAAGATGCCTTGGCCGACGTTATAAATAGCGGTGCCAATATTTCCGAAATAACCTTCATATTACCCAGCAAGCGTGCAGGAGGCTTTCTTTTGAATGAATTAAAGTTGAATGCCAATAGCACCCAATTTGCACCGCGCATAAGTAGTATTGAAGAATTTATACAGGAACTTTCGGGCCTTAAAATCATAGACAGCACAGAACTGCTATTTAAGAGTTATGAGGCATATTTAAAGACTGCCTCTATTCCTGATAAGGAAGATTTTGAAACGTACTCTACTTGGGCAATTACGCTCTTAAACGATTTTAATGAAATTGATAGATATCTTGTAGAACCCGAACCCTTCTTTGGTTATCTGGCAAGTATAAAGACTCTGGAAAGGTGGGGCGCGGTTGAGGAGAAAACATCACTGATAGAGAACTATCTTCAATTCTGGGACAGCCTGCCTTTATTTTATAAGAATATTCAAACACTTCTTTTAAATGAAAAAATTGGCTATCAAGGCATGGTGTATCGCCAGGCAGCAGCCAATATTCAGAATTACATTCAAAACCATTCTTCAAAAAAGCACGTTTTTATTGGGTTTAATGCTTTAAATATTGCTGAACAAAATATTATCCAAGAATTGCTTTCCACTGGCAATACCGAAATTTATTGGGATTCAGACAAGGTTTTTTATGACGATGTAAAACACAGCGCTTCTTATTTCATCAGAAAGTATATAAAGGAATGGAGCTATTTTCAAGATAAGTCCCCGAAATTTATTTCGCAAAACTATAATGGCCCCAAACATTTTCAACTGGTTGAGGCGCAGAAAAATATTGGACAGGCCAAATATGTGGGCGAATTATTGGCTACGCTTCCAGACGATGAAATAAATAAAACCGCCATAGTGCTGGGCGATGAAAACTTATTGGTGCCCCTGTTATATTCCTTGCCGGACAACGTAAAGAAGGTGAACTTGACCATGGGAGTTTCGCTCAAAAATTTTCCGGCGGCCGTGTTCTTTGAATTGCTCTTCGCCATTCACCATCGCGATGCAGACACCTTGTATTATAAAGATGTACTTTCCTTGTTGAACCATCCAATGGGGAGGAGTTTAATTGGTAACGCTTCAACAATTTCACAAAGCTTAGTTCGCGAAAACATTACCCATATTTCTCCGAATGAATTATTGCAACATTCCAATGGAGAAGATAACGCCATGCTTCAATTAATTTTTGAAAATTGGAGTGACAACAGCAATAAAGCCGTAGAAGCGTCCTTAAAAATAATAGAAAAGCTTCGCGAAAAACACAAGCACAGCGCCATTGAAAGTGTTGTACTTTTTCAACTTGAAAGTGTATTCGGCAAAATTGAGGCGCTTAATAATAAATATCCACACCTTAAATCGGTTAAAAGTGTACTTACCCTTTTTTCAGAATTAACGGCAACTACATCTCTAGATTTTGAGGGCGATGCCTATAATGGATTGCAATTAATGGGAGTGCTGGAAACGCGAGTGCTCGATTTTGAAAATGTAATAATTACCTCGGTCAATGAAGGTATTTTCCCTTCCGGAAAATCGAACGCTTCGTTTATAACCTACGATCTGAAACAACAATTCAACCTTCCACTTTACACCGAAAAGGATGCCATTTATACCTACCACTTTTACAGATTATTGCATCGCGCAAAAAATGTAACCCTAATTTATAACAATCACTCCCAAGGCATCAATACGGGTGAAAAAAGCCGATTTATTAGACAGTTGGAAATTGAGCTTCAAGCTACCCATAAGCTGGAAAAGCGTATTCTTTCGCCAAAAGTCCAACTGGAAAGACGCGCTTTGAGAGAAATAAGAAAAACGGATGCCGTAATGCAGCGGCTGCGGGAAATTGCTGCAACTGGATTTTCGCCCTCGGCGCTTACAAGTTACATCCGCAATCCATTGGACTTCTATTTTCAGAAAATTTTAAAATTGAACGAATTTGAAGAAGTTGAAGAGAATGTAGCCGCAAATACTCTGGGCACTATTGTACATGATACACTCGAAACATTTTATTTGCCATTAGAAGGCGCTCTGCTGGATGTTCAGCAGTTAATGGGTATGAAGCTGCGTATTCACGACGAAGTTAGCTTACAGTTTAAAAAAACGTTTAAGGGCGGTACTTTTTCCAAAGGCAAAAATCTTATTGTCTTTGAAGTGGCCAAACGCTACATCTCAAATTTTATAGACCGTGAAATTGCTGATGTAAAAGCTGGAAATGCAATTAAGATAATTAAAATTGAAGCCAATTTAACTTTAGAAATTCCTATTCCCGAATTAAATTTTCCGGTAAACATCCACGGAAAAGTTGATAGGGTAGATGAGTATAATGGCCAACTTCGCATTATTGACTATAAAACGGGATTGGTGAAACAGGGCGATGTGGAAATAATTGAATGGGAAGAAATAAACCAGGATTACAAATTCAGTAAAGCGTTTCAAATTTTAACCTATGCTCTAATGATGAATAAGGAAATTTCAATAAACAACGCCGAAGCTGGCATTATTTCCTTTAAAAATCTTGGAAGCGGATTTCTAAAATTTGGCACCAAAACTTCCGCTTTCAGTAAAAGAGACCAACTAATAAATACAGATACCTTGGAAAAATTCACGGTTGAATTAGAAAAATTAATTCTGGAGATTTGCGATTCCAATCTTCCATTCACCGAAAAAGAAATAGTTTGATGATAATTAACAAGAACAATATCCTAACTCAAGAAAACAAGAAGCCAATTCTTTACGATGTGTATTACAATGAAACTAGCGAACCCCTGCCGCTCGTAATTTTATGTCACGGCTACAAAGGATTTAAAGATTGGGGCGCGTGGCATTTGGTTGCCGAAGCTTTTGCAGAGGCTGGATTTTGTTTGGTAAAATTCAATTTTTCGCACAATGGAGGTACCATGGAGCAACCTATAGATTTTCCAGATTTAGAGGCGTTTTCCAAAAACAACTTTAGTCTTGAACTCGATGATTTGGATAGGGTTTTAAATGAAATTAAAAAAGGAAATAAACAGCTGCCAAAAAATATTTCCAATATTTCTTTGATTGGCCATAGTCGTGGCGGCGGAATTGTTTTAATAAAAGCTGAAGAGGATAGCCGTATCAATAAGGTTGTAACTTGGGCTGGGGTAAGCGATTTCAAGGCCAGGTTTCAGGAAGGTACAGATGAATTTAAAACTTGGAAGGAAACCGGAATTACCCACGTTGAAAACACCCGGACCAAGCAAATGCTGCCGCATAAATTTCAATTTTATCGCGATTTTAAGGAAAATGAAACGCGATTTTCGATATCACGCGCAGCGAAGAATTTAAAAATTCCTCTGTTAATTATTCACGGTTCAGAGGATCCGACAGTTTCATTAAAAGAGGCAAAAGCATTACATGCTTGGAACCCAGCCAGTAAATTGGAGGTTATAGACGGGGCAGACCACGTTTTCAATATGCAGCATCCGTGGAATCAAGAAATAATGCCCACCGAACTTAAAAATACGGTTGAAGTAACAATAGATTTTTTAAATTGAACTTGTATTGAAAAATTTACTATTTTTGGCATCCTGAATAATGGGGGATTAGCTCAGTTGGCTAGAGCGCTTGCATGGCATGCAAGAGGTCATCGGTTCGACTCCGATATTCTCCACCGATCCCCGCAAATGCGGGGATTTTTTTTTACAACCCTTTCGAATTATTCATTTCCATACAACATAAAATTTCGAACTGCTTTTAAAAGTTTTGGAACAACTTCCATTTCGTAGCTTTGTACTTTTATGCAGCAAACCAATATTTCATTTAAACGTATCCAGCAACTCGCCATTCCGGCCATAATTGCTGGAATTGCGGAACCCGTGCTTTCCGCTACCGATGCGGCGGTTGTTGGAAATATAAGTGAATTCGGGATTGAATCCTTAGCCGCTGTTGGCATAGTTGGCTCATTTCTTTCTGCACTAATATGGATTTTAGGGCAGACACGCAGCGCAATTTCAGCAATTGTTTCGCAAAACTTGGGTGCCGGAAAACTAAAAGATCTACAGGGGTTTCCTGCACAGGCAATTTATTTCAATATTGCATTAAGTATTTTAGTGCTGTTTTCCACCTATTTTTTCGTTGAGGAAATTTTTAAATTGCTGAATGCCGAAGGGATAATCCTTGCTTTTAGCATAGATTATTACAATATCCGTGTCTGGGGTTTTCCGCTAACGCTTTTCACCTTTGCCGGGCTACAAAATACCTTTTGGCCCATGATTATTGCTGCAATTGGCGCCGCTTTAAATATTGGGTTAGATTTTGCCTTGGTTTACGGTATTGATGGTCTTATTTCCCCTATGGGAATTAAAGGTGCTGCTTGGGCAAGCCTTATTGCCTAAGCATTGATGGCTATTATGGCATTTATTTTTTTAATGCGAAAAACCGAGGTTTCTTTAAAATTAACCTTTCCGCTGCATCCCGAAATAAAGAGATTGGTTGCTATGAGCTTAAACTTATTTGTTCGCTCTGTTGCGCTTAATACAGCCCTAATTCTTGCAACCCGCGAAGCAGCAGATCTTGGGAAGGAATACATTGCCGCCCACACCATTGCCTTCAACATTTGGATTTTCACCGCATTTTTTATTGATGGCTACGGTGCTGCGGGAAATATTTTGGGTGGAAAGTTACTGGGCGAACGGAATTACGGCTCGCTTTGGAAACTTACTAAAAAGGTAAATTTATATAACTTCGGGGTGGCAACCTTGCTTGTAATTGTGGGCTTCATTTTTTACGAACCGTTAGGGCTCATTTTTAACAAAGATGAAAAAGTGCTTTCCATATTTTACACTATGTTTTTTATGGTGCTGCTCTGTTTGCCTTTTAATGCCATGGCCTTCACTTTAGATTCTATTTTTAAAGGTTTGGGTGAAATGGGTTATCTGCGCAATGTACTTTTGGGCGCAACCGTATTTGGCTTTATTCCCGTGCTCTATTTTTCAAAATATATGGACTGGGGGCTAGTAGGCATTTGGGCTGCATTAATTGTGTGGGTTGCGTATAGGGCGGTGGCCTTGATGGTAAAATTTAAAAGAAAGTATATTCCGCTAATAGAAAATTAATACATTTACTGAACACTGAACACTGAACACTGAACACTGAACACTGAACACTGAACACTGAACACTCAATATGGATTGGTTAAAATTTTTTGGCGGCCCCGGCCTATTTTTAGTATTGGCAGTCTTGGTAATTGTCGTTGTAGTCTATCAAAAGTTGAAGAAGCGCTAAAACGTTCTTTCTGCTTTGAAAAAGCATTATTGTGAAAACACCTTTGGAAATATTCAAAAACAATCCCGAATTGCTTGAAAATGCTGCGGTGAAGGAACTTGTTTCTGAATATGAAGTAGTGTGCGATGAACTTATAGATCTGCAACAGCTTTCAGAAATGAGCAAAGAAAAATATCTGAAAATTCTCTTACTGGAAATTCGGCAAAGTATTGAAATGGAATTAAAACGCGATTTGGAAGCCGAGCGTTTTGGTGAAACGGAACGCGTAGATTTTAGAAGTGCGGTTAAAAACCTCCGCAGTTATATAGACGAATATTGCCGCGACCACAAAATTTATCTCTAAAAATATTTATCTAGTTTTCAGCCAACCTGTAATACTCATGCGTTCGGAAGCTTTTACAACCTTCACTTCATGTTCCAAAATTTGGCTTTCAAAAATAACCACCCGCCCAGGCAGCGGTAAAATATCAATTTCCTCCTTTTCAGTATAAATAGTAAGCTCGCCGCCATTTTCGCGTAGCCAATTGTCTTCATTTAAATAACAAACTATTGAAAGTTTACGGCGGTCGTCATTCTGGAAGGTATCTAAATGCCGTTTATAAAAAGTACCCGTAGGGTAAACGGCGTAATGGAATTCCTTTTGAAGAATCCCTAAAAAACAGGTTTTGTTTAAATAATCAACCAGCTCATTTGTTTTTTTGAAAAAAAGCTGCTCGGCCAGATTGGCATTATTTTCGTCCATCCAAAGAATAAAATCGCCACGGATGGTTTTATCAATTTCTTCATTTGTACGGCTTCCTATGGCCGATTTTTTAAACCTATCTGCATCGTATTTTGCCAACAACGAAGTGCGAAGAATTTCAACATCTTCCGAAGAAAAAAAGTTGTCTACAATACTGTATTGCTGCGCCAGCAAATCTGAAATAATAGTTTCAAATAGCGGATTTTCAACAAATTCCAGTTGCTCAAAAAGTTCTTCGGTCATTTTGTTTCTTCTTTAAAAAGGTTGGCAAATATAATATAGAAAGCAGTTAGTTTAACAAGGTATAGAAATTAGCACGGTTTATAGCGCACGCTCCATATTTTTCAAAATCTATAACCCTTAACCCGGGCGTAGAAAATTGTATCTTTGTAGCCCAACATTATTATATGGACCAACAGATACGCATTACCAAAATTTTTTCTTTTGAAACGGGCCACGCCCTTTATGGCTACGATGGCAAGTGTAGAAACGTGCACGGCCACAGCTATAAACTTTCCGTAACCGTTATTGGCACCCCGATTGACGATTCAGGCAATGTGAAATTTGGCATGGTTATAGACTTTGGCGATTTAAAGAAAATTGTAAAAGAAGAAATTGTAGACGTTTTTGACCATGCAACCGTTTTCAATAAAAATACGCCCCACGTAGATCTTGCGAAGGAATTGAGCGATCGAGGCCACAGTGTGCTGCTAGTAGATTACCAGCCTACAAGCGAAATGATGGTAATAGACTTTTCTGAAAAAATAAAGAACCGTTTGCCGAAAAATATCCAACTTCACTCCTTAAAACTTCAGGAAACCGACAGCAGCTATGCGCAGTGGTTTGCGGGAGACAACTAAAATTACATATCCGCCATCAACTTAGTTGAAGGGGCTTTTTAGCTATCTTTGAATATGCAGATTCCACAAGGCAAAAAAATATATTTTTCAAGCGATAACCATTTGGGCGCCCCTACACAGGCCGAAAGTCTGCCGCGCGAAAAGATTTTTGTGCAATGGCTCGATTCCATTAAACACGATGCAGAGGTAATTTTTCTGTTGGGCGACCTCTTCGATTTTTGGTTTGAATACAAGACGGTAGTGCCTAAGGGCTTTGTTCGCGTGTTGGGAAAACTTGCAGAACTTCGCGATAGTGGTATTCAAATTCATTTTTTTGTGGGCAACCACGATCTTTGGATGCACGATTATTTTGAAAAGGAATTAAACATTCCAACTTATCACGACCCAAAGGAATTTGTTTTTAATAACAAACATTTCTTTATTGGGCATGGCGACGGAAAAGGGCCTGGCGATAAAGGTTATAAACGGATGAAGAAGGTTTTTACCAATCCGTTTTCAAAATGGCTTTTTAGATGGTTGCACCCAGATATTGGCGTGCGTTTGGCGCAACACCTGTCTGTAAAAAATAAACTCATATCGGGTGATGATGACAAGGAGTTTTTGGGCGAAGAAAAGGAATGGTTGGCGCAATACGCCAAACGCAAGTTGGAAAATAAACATTTTGATTATTTTATCTTCGGCCACCGCCATTTGCCAATGGAAATAAAAGTGGGTGAGAATTCAACCTACCACAACTTGGGCGATTGGATTAACCATTATACCTACGGGGTCTTTGACGGGGAAAAATTTGAGTTGAAAACGTTTCAAATTTCTTAAAAAGGTCTCTACTAATACCAGAAATTTTATTCCTTAATATCTTTAAGGCGAAGCTGAAGGCTTATATTTCCCTGCCATTCATTTTCATCAATACAATAAGCCGCTTTAAAGGGTTTGCCTTTGCAGGCAATATCACTTTTCTCGGCCATATTAAAACCAATTCCCGTAAACTGATTAGAATTTCCTTGTTTCACGACCACCCGTAAATGCGTTTTATCTTCGCCCACACATTTTCCCCAACCCGTATCCATTAAATTTTGGGTCATAAATGTGGGCGTCATATTTCCAGGTCCGAAAGGTGCAAACTGTTTTAATATTCTGAAGAATTTTGGAGTAATATCCTGCAGGTTTATTTCAGCGTCTATGCTAATTTCGGGCGTCAGCAAATGTGGATCGATGGTTTCTGAAACCACGCGTTCAAATTCAATTTTAAAATTCTCGAAATCTTTTTCGAAAAGCGTTAAACCTGCGGCATACATATGTCCGCCAAATTGTTCGATGTGT
>CAXBDO010000024.1:0-14365 GCA_963974165.1 uncultured Aequorivita sp. | reverse complement strand
AACGGCTTACGACATTTTTAAGGAGGGCAATGATAATATCAATGATCGTATCCGCCAGAAAATCTTTGAAATGGACAATACAGATTTTTTTACCGCTACCCAACAATTGGAACTCATCAATTTTGGATGGCGAGCAAACAATGAAATCTATTTTTCTGGAGGAATTTACCAAGAGCTGGATTTTATAGCTTATTTTCCAAGAGATCTTGCCATTCTTGTTTTTGAGGGCAATAGGGATTATTTAGATTACCCCTTCAACTTTGGGGAGATAAGTGCTACGGGCGATTTAACTACTGTATACCATTTCGGTTTAAATAAACAAATAAGTGACAAGTTTACGGTTGGTGCCAGGTTGAAATTATATGCCAGTATGTTCAGTTTTCAAAGCGTAAATAATAAAGGAACATTTACAACAAGGTTGGGCGATGCAAATTCAGTGAATATTTATGAGCATTTGGTACAAAATGCCGATGTTAATTTACAAACTTCGGGCTATGCCTCGTTGCGCGATATGGATGATCCTTCCCAAATATCCAGCGCCATTTTAGGAAGGGCGTTGTTTGGCGGTAACATTGGGGTAGGGGTAGATTTAGGCTTTACTTATGAAATTGACAATGCGTGGACCCTAACCGCAAGTGCGTTGGATGTGGGCGCGATTTTCCATACAAAAGATGTAGAAAATTATCGCGCGCACGGTTCCTATAATTTACAGGGAATAAATTTAATTTTCCCACCATTAAGTGAAGGGGAAGCTACTTTTCCATATTACGATAACCTTGAAGACGAAATTGCCAATGTAGTTGATGTAGACACGCTCCATAATCCCTACTCGCAGTTTAGGCCGGCTAAATTCAATGCCTCTATAAGCTATGGATTTGGAAGATTTAATAGCTCGGGCGCTTGCGATTGTCTAAATATGGGTGGCGGGCAACTTCACAAACAAAATGTAGGCCTTCAATTTTATTCCATATTTAGGCCAAGAGGTCCGCAGATGGCTGGTACACTTTTCTATTCTAGAAGATTCACAAATTATCTTTCTGCCAAGGCAACATATACGGTAGATTCGTATTCATCATCAAATGTGGGGTTGGGGGTATCGGCAGATATTGGGAAGCTGAATTTTTACGTTGCGGCAGACAATATTATGAGCTACGGCAATCTGGCCAAAGCAAATAGCCTATCTTTACAATTAGGATTTAATATTATAATTGACGAAGAATGACACGAATTATTATGCTTGCAGTAGCTTTTCTTTTAACTGCCAATCTTAGCGCACAGGATACAAATTTGAGCAATTATAGTTATGTAGTTATCCCGGAACAATTCGATTTTTTGAAGTCGAAAGACGAATATAAATTGAATTCGATGACCCAATTTTATTTTGAAAAAAATGGCTTCAATTCATTTTTGGCGGGAGAAACTCCAAATGCCGATCGTTGTGATGGGTTGTATGCCGACGTGGAAGAACTTAAAACCGTATTCGGCACCAAGCTTCAAATAGTTTTGAAGGATTGCAATAATAACGAAGTCTACAGAGGCCAAGAGGGGAAAAGCAAGTATAAGGAATACGATAAAACCTATCAAGATGCACTTCGGAAAGCCTTTAATAGTATAGAAACCCTTCGCGTAGAGCAAAAGGATGTTGTTTTATATACAAAAGACAAGAGCGAAAATGCTTCAAAAGAAGTAAAGCAGATTTCTGAAAAGCAGGAAATAAAAATGCCTAAAGATGACAGTAACGCTGAAAATACCCTGCCCGATGCAAAATTTTCGAATTATTCCAATTCAGGAAAAACATATTTGCTTCGCAAGACAGGAGAAGGCTATTCCCTATATGAGGAATCTTCCAAGGCCGCAGACGGTCTTCTTTTAAAAGGAAAAATAATAGTGATGGAAAAGGCTGTAAAATATATGGATGCTGATGGTAAGGTTTCAGACGCTTCGTTTGATGCTTCAGGCAATCTATCAATTAAAGATGGCGCAACCGTTACTGTGTATCAAGCCGTAAATTAAAAATCGTATTTATCTTTCCAAAGGTGTTTTAGATAGGTTTTTAGTGAATTTTCCTTCGGGTTGTTTCCGGGTCTGTAAAAAGTAGTTCCCTTTATTTCTTCCGGTAAAAATTCGTGGGGTACAAAATTGCCTTCATAATTGTGGGCATATTCATATTCCTTGCCATAGCCCAATTGCTTCATAAGCTTGGTTGGCGCGTTTCTTATAGACAATGGTACAGATAGGTCTCCTGTTTGCCGAACCAGTTGCTGCGCCTCTCCAATTGCTTTATAAGACGCATTGCTTTTGGGCGAGGTAGCCAAATAAATAGCACATTGGCTCAAAATTATGCGGGCCTCAGGGTAGCCAATTGTATTTACAGCCTGAAAAGTACTATTTGCAAGCAATAGCGCATTTGGGTTTGCTATCCCAATATCTTCTGACGCCAAAATTACCATCCGTCTGGCTATAAATTTAATATCTTCACCACCTTCAATCATTCGCGCCAACCAATAAACAGTTGCATTGGGGTCGCTACCGCGCATGGATTTTATAAATGCCGAAACAATGTCATAATGTTGTTCGCCGGTTTTGTCATAGAGCACAGTGTTTTTCTGTGCCTTTTGCATTACAAGCTCGTTGGTTATTGAAACTTTTTCATCCTTTTCAGAAAGAACCACCAATTCCAAAATATTCAGCAATTTGCGGGCATCGCCACCAGATAGGCGGATTAAGGCTTCGGTTTCCTTAAGGGTTACCTTCTTTTTCGAAAGTACATCGTCTTCTTTTAATGCGCGGTTGAGCAACGCTTCCATATCTTCACGGCTAAAAGATTCCAAAACATAAACCTGACAGCGCGATAGGAGTGCAGGAATTACTTCAAAGCTCGGATTTTCGGTAGTAGCACCAATTAAGGTTATCCATCCCTTTTCAACAGCGCCCAATAACGAATCTTGTTGCGATTTGCTAAAACGATGAATTTCATCTATAAATAAAATAGGATTTTTGGTTGAAAAAAGGTTGTCGCTCTTCTTCGCTTTTTCAATTACTTCCCGCACTGCGGCTACTCCGCTGTCTACGGCGCTTAGTGTGTAAAACGGCCGCCCGCTTTCATTTGCAATTATATTGGCAAGTGTTGTTTTTCCTGTTCCCGGTGGGCCCCATAATATTATGGAAGGTATCATACCCGTGCTTAATTGCGAGGTTAGGGAGCCTTTTGGGCCAACCAAATGTTGCTGGCTTAAATATCCTTCTAAGGTAGTTGGGCGTATACGTTCGGCAAGAGGTGCGTTCATAGGGTTCAAAATTACAATTTTAATAGAACGGTTTCACTGACAATTTATCATAAATTTGGAATTGGGAGTGTTTATTGTAAACAAACAATTATGGCGAAAGTGAACCAATTAAAATTTAGTCCGGAAGTATTTATGTATCCGTTACTTTTTGTGATGGTGCTTTGGATTATTTATTGGTTTGAAACGCGTTTCAATATCAACTTGAATATTTTTGGAGTATATCCGCGTACGGTTGAAGGTTTACGCGGTGTTGCTTTTAGTCCCTTTATTCACGGCAGTCTTACACATCTTTTTAATAATTCGGTGCCGTTATTTGTATTGACTGCAGCCTTATTTTATTTCTACCGGGAAATACGTTGGAAGATTCTATTATACGGTTTGTTATTTACGGGATTGGCTACTTGGCTTATTGGCAGGCCTTCCTTGCACATTGGCGCGAGTGGGGTAGTGTATATGCTCGTGGCCTTTTTGTTTTTTAAGGGAATTTTTTCGAAACAATTTCAGCTTACTGCTTTGGCCCTGACAGTGATTTTTCTATACGGCGGGTTGTTTTGGTATGTATTTCCCGTAGATCCTAAAATTTCTTGGGAAGGCCATTTATCCGGATTTTTTATAGGTTTTATATTTTCCTTCTTCTTTAAGGGAGTGCCTATTGAAAGAAAAAAATATGAATGGGAAAGGGAAGATTTCAATCCTGAAAACGATCCTTTCTTAAAACAATTTGATGAAAATGGAAATTTTATTGAATTGCCAAAAATGCCAGAAAAACATTTGGATGAGAAATTAAATGATAATTCAACTTCAACTGAAAATAATAAAATGGTTAAGATTGTCTACAGCTTCAAAAAATCAATAAACCAAAAGCCGGAATAGGCTTATAGTCGACGTTGTCTGGTTACTTCATATAAAAATGCGCCACAGGCAACCGATACATTTAATGAATTTATCTCTCCAAGAAGTGGGAGGGAAGCTCTTTCATCTACCAAGCTAAGAACAGATTTTGAAACCCCTTTACCTTCCGAGCCCATAATGATGGCAAGCGGACGCGCTAGATCTAACGAAAAGATTTCTGAGTGCGTTTTCTCGGTAGCGGCTACGGTAGTTATTCCCGAACCTTGAAGGTAGAAAATTGCATCTTTTATATGCTCTACTTTACAAATTGGAATTTTAAAAATTGCTCCAGCGGAAGTTTTTACGGTATCGCCCGATATAGGCGCTCCGCCCGATTTTTGGATAATTACGGCATCTACACCCGTACATTCCGCCGTACGCAAAATTGCGCCGAAGTTCCGCACATCAGTAATCTGATCTAATACCAGAAACAATGGGGCTTTATCTTTTTCCAACGCTTTTTCTACTACAGATTCCAATGAATGGAACGCAACGGGAGATGTAAGGGCTACTATACCTTGGTGATTGCCTCGGGTAAGTCTATTCAGTTTTTCAGAAGGAACAATGCTAACGCTAACATTTGCCTTTTCAAGGTCTTTGATAAGGCCATCAATTTTGTCGCTTTCAACCCCTTTCTGGATAAAGACTTTATCAAAAACAACTTGGGAAGCAAGGGCTTCTTTAATTGGATAGATTCCGAAAATGGTATTTGTTTTGTCCTGCATTGTAAAAGATGGTTTTTATAAATATTGTGGCAAAGGTAAAGAGAATATTTCTGGTTTACTTTTTAAATCTTTTCTAAAAAGAAAGCACCCCTTAAAAAGGGGTGCTTTTAAATATAATAAGGTGATTAAAACTTAGTTTTTAACTCCTATTAAGGCTCTACCACCTGAAACTACATCAGCTTCTCCTTGTATTGCAAGTTTGAAGAAACGTCTTGTATCGTCAATAGAGTTGTCTATAGCGGTAACACCAAAGTTAACTTCACGCTTGTTAGCTGGAACGGTAACTGTGCTTTCAAAGCTATAGTTTTCCGGTGCAGTTGGCAATGTATCTACTGGTACAGTAATTACAGTGAAGGTTCTAGCAGAGGTAGAAAGATCAGAAACAAAAAGCTTAATGCTATCTGTTTTTGTACCACCTTCTGGAACACTAAGGTTCTTAGTAAGGGTAACAAAACCTACAGTAGTTTTGCGCTCTGTATTATAATCGTCATATGTTTCGCAAGAAACAGCAACTAATGCTATGGCAAGAATAACTAGAAATATATTTACTTTTTTCATTTTTGATAAATTTTAAAATTATTAATACCCAGGATTTTGTACCAGATTTGGATTTAAATCCAAAGCATTTTGTGGTATTGGCAATTGAAATTTATTGCTACTAGCAGGCAATGCCAATTGATCTGAAGGAGTTCCTGTACCATCAGCTAGGTCACCAAAACTTTCACGTTCTACTGGTAATCCCCATCTCTTAAGGTCGAAGAATCTTTGGTATTCAAAAGCAAATTCCAATCTTCTTTCACGACGTATTGCATCACGAAGCGCAGTACCAGTTTCTCCACTTGGAGGAGTTAGGTAACGCTTAGTTCTAACTCTGTCTAGCTCAGTTCTAGCCTGACCTTCTTGACCTAGGTTGTAATAAGCTTCTGCTTTGTTCAATGCAGCCTCGGCAGCGCGGAATATTTTGATATCCACTAAGCCCGGAGCTCCACCTGGTCTCTTGTATAATTTTTTGATTGCGTTGAATGCAAGGTTATCGTTGTTGTTTGTTGCTTGGAAAGTGTAGGCTTCTTTACGGATGTCGTCATCAGCAAAAAGGGTATACAATTCATAAGAAACAACATATTCTGGAATAAGGTTGGTATTACCACCTTGGCTCCAAGTAACTCCGATAGTATTTCCTAATACAGGAGGGTTTACAGGAATGTAAAATGCAACTCCATTTTTGTTTGAATCTTCCCAAACACCTACTACATCACTACGAGAAGCGATTGGTGTAGAAACTTGGTTAGCTGCATTAATAGCATTTTGCCATTGACCCATATAAAGATAAACTCTAGATAAAAGGATGTTTACTGCATCTTTACCCATACGGCCTTCACCGTTTGAAGCATTGATGTTAGCAGCAGCATCAGTTAAATCTGCAACCAATTTGTCATAAACAGCACCAACAGTTTCTCTTGCAGGTTCAGCTAATGGCTCAGGGTCTGTCATATAAGCTATCCCTAAACTTCCATTTGCATCACCAGATTGAGTTGGTATTTTTCCGAAGAAAGTTACGATATCAAAATGTGCTAATGCTCTTAAAGCTTTTGCTTCTGCAACAATATTTACTTTATTTTCTCCTTCAAAATTTTCACTTGCAGCTAAAAGTAAGTTAGCACGGTATATTAACCTGTAACCAACTTCGTATAAACCACCCATTGGCTCATCAGAGGCTCCATATTGCCAGTTGTGAAGCGTTCTTCTAGTACCACGACCTTTTTGTGCAAAAGTAACGTTGTCTGAAAGAATATCTGGAGCATCTAGCATACCGCCTGCATCGCTACCTCCGTAAAAATTACCAAAGGTTAAAGATGCATAAACTCCACGAATTGCATTTTCAAAATCTGCAGCCGTAACATAAGCGTTTTCTGTACCAAATTCATCGAATGGTACTTGATCTAGTTCACTGTCGCAAGATGTAAATGCACCTACGATTAGAGCTAAAAATGTTATTTTATAAATTATTTTTTTCATTGTATCAATTTTTTTTAAAATTAGAAACTAACATCCAATCCAACTTGAAATGACTTGGTGTTTGGATAACTATATAAAGTAGCTTCACCAGGAGCAACAGAATTTGCATATGAAATTGTTTCTCCAGAAGAAATACCTACTTCAGGATCACCCCAGAATTTACTGAAGGTCAATAGGTTTTGTCCTTGAGCGTAGATTCTTAGTGTACTAATTGGAGTGTTTTCTAAGGTTTTGTTTGGGAAAGTATAAGATAGGGTAATGTTACGCATACGTACATAATCTCCTTTTTCTAACCATCTGTCTGAATTACCCATTACCGTATTATCTTCTGAAGCATAAATTGGGCTTGGTAGAACACCAGTGTCTCCCGGTTGTTGCCAGTAGTTAAAAGCATTGGTAGCTTGGTTATCAGTAATATTTATACCATCAGACTCACGATCTGAACGTACAAAGTTGTTGATCCAGTTTCCAGTTTTGAAAACGAAGTCTGTACGAAGGCCGAAACCTTTGTAAACAATGTTAGAGAAGAAACCTCCTTCTTTGTCTGCGATAGTTGATTTTCCTTGGAATACACGGTTGTCGAACTCATCTGTAGGTAAATCGCCAGCGAAGTAAGTATTTCCATCAGCTCCGTAGAATAAAGCTCTACCAGTTGCTGGATCTACACCTGCGTAACGAATTAAGAAGTGCTCGTTAATTTTACGACCTTCAGCAAAACGAATGTTGAATGCAGTATCTGGAGTAACATCTTCACCGTCTGGCAATGATACTACTTCAGTATCCAAGAATATAATGTTTCCTCCTAAAGTCCAAGTAAAATCATTGCTGCGGAATACATCAGCTTGTAACGAAATTTCAAGACCTTTATTTTGGATTTCACCAAGGTTACCTGCTATTGAACCTACACCAGATTCGTAAGCTGTTGGGATTCCGAATAACAAATCTGTAGTATTTCTGATAAAGTAATCAGATACCATACGCAACCTGTTGTTGAACATATTAAGTTCTAGACCAAGGTTATAGGTTTCAGTAGTTTCCCACTGTAATTCTGGGTTTGCAACACGAGTTGGAATAGTACTAGACCCACCAGGGTAAGAATCAAAACCAACAACACCTTGAGAAGCATATCTGCTAATACCTAATCTGTTACCTACAGTACCGTAAGCAGCTCTAATTTTCAAGTCATTTACCGCATCAACGCTGAAGAAATCTTCCTTAGCAACGTTCCATCCAGCACTACCACTGTAGAAAGTACCATATCTTACATCGGTACCGAAGTTTGATGAACCATCACGACGAACGGAAGCAGAAAGTAAGTATCTCTCTTTGTAATCGTAATCTGCAAAAGCACCATAAGAGACTAAAGTTAATCTACTTCTATTTGTAAATCCATCGTTAAGCTCAGATGCGTTAGATTGAGTTGTTAACAACGCAGAAGGGAAACCTTTACTTCTTACGAAGGCACGGTTAAATTCATTCATGTTATATTCATACAATCCTAAAATATTCAAGTTGTGATTGTTTTTGTTTAAATTGTACATTAAGCGGTTACTAACTGTAAAGTCCAATCTGTGTTGCTGATCATCAAACTTGTTACCTGTTGGAGATCCGTTAAGGATGATATCCAAAATTCCACCAGGTTTAGAGTAGCTTTCTCTTCTAGTTGCACCCCAGTTAACAGCAACATTAAAGCCATAGCTCCAGTTTTTGCTGAAAGTTACTAATGCATCTACACTACCAATTGTTTGGTTTTCGATATCTTCACTAGGCTCGCTTAATAGAGCTCCTCTTACTGGGAAACCAGTATGGGTTGGGTTGTAGATGGGGTTACCATTCTCATCAACTTGAACAGTTCCATCATCATTTAAAAGGAATTCAGTCTCGTATGCGTTGTAGTCTAACATACCTCTGAAAGGGTTTTGAGTGTTGTTTCTATCTCTCGGCTCATCGCTCATAGATCTAGAGTAACCAACATTCACACCAACTTTTAACCATTCTTTAGCGTCAAAGTTAACGTTCAAACGAGTACCCAATCTTTCGAAACCATCGATATTGTCAATAATACCTGTGTTTCTGTCATTAGATACAGAAAAGTAATAATCCACTTTTTCAGCACCACCAGAAATAGCAACACTGTTGTTTTGAATAATACCATCTTTTAGAAGAATATCTTCCCAATCAACTTCATTGTCTAGAAGTCTCTGGCGCTCAATAGAGCCCGGTTGTGTAGTTACCCCAGGTGTACCAGCAGCGCCAGTAACTCCTAAAGCGTACAATTCAGCTTCATATTGCATTTTTTCCGAAGCATTCATCATAGTATAGTTCGGATCGATGTATGAAGATGTTCCATAACGAGAGCTGAAACGAATTACAGCATCTTTGTTACGGTTACCATTTTTAGTAGTAATTACAACTACCCCGTTAGCTCCACGTGAACCGTAACGAGCAGTGGTAGCAGCATCTTTTAGAATGGTGATGTTTTCAATATCCTCATTAGGGATATTTGAAAGATCTTCCTCTCTAATAGGCGCGCCATCCACGATGTATAGTGGAGAAGATGCACCGGCAACAAGAGATCCTGTTCCGCGAATACGAACAAAGGCTCCTTGACCAGGCTTACCGTTAGCAGCAGTTACCTGTACCCCGGCCGCCTTACCTTGCAGCATATTGTCAATACTAGTAGTAGGTGCCATAAGCGCTAGCTCTGATGCGGAAATCGACACTACTGCCGAAGTCTGTACCGTTTGGTTCCTTGTAGAATACCCCGTAACAACTACCTCGTTCAAGCTTTCACCTGGTTGTAAGGTCATATTGATGTTGTTTTGGGCTCCCACCTTAACTTCCTTGGTGTCAAAACCAACATAACTAAAGGTAAGCGTCTGGCCCACACTTGCAGAAATGGAGTAATTTCCATCGAAATCTGACTGTGTACCAGTGTTTGTTCCTTTAATTATAACGTTTGCACCAGGCAATGGCAGACCTGTTTCGTCCGTCACCGTACCTGTAATAGTTTTTTGCTGTGCGAAGGTAAGCTGCACAACTAACGCTAGTAATAGCGTTAAAATTCCACTAAACTTTGTTCTCATTTTTATAGATTATTTGAATTAGCCAACGGCAAAAATCACAATAAAAAGTTAATTACACAAGTATTTGCTCCCAATTTTTGAGTTTATTTAAGTGGTTGAGATTTTTTCTTAAAAAGGTTGTTAAAATTTGGAAGAAATACTAATATGTACTTTAGTGTCTGATAGTGTGAAGGCTGCGCCTTCCCTCTTGCCATTTGCGATGTTAAACCTGAATATACCGGCCTTTGTATTCAATCCAAGACCAAAGCCGAAACTGTATAATTTCTCCTTTAATGAAAGGGTTTGATTCTCAAAATAACCACCGTCTATAATACTATGAATGTAAATGCCATCATTGATTTGATATCTGTATTCCGTATTCAATACAGAAAAAAGTGATGCATCTATACTATTTTCATTAAAACCCCGAATAGTATTGATGCCGCCAAAACGAAATAATTCATTCACCAAATAGGTTTCGCTGAAAAGCGCACTAGTGCTATTTTGTACAAAAATAGAGTTGCGGAAATTTAAATTGAAGATATTGTGGATTACCGATTCAAAGCCAAATTGGCCTTCTGTGCCATCTTTCATTTTTCGCGAGCCCAATCCCAAATCTAAATTTATCGAAGTTTTATTAAGAAAGAGAATACGATTTTGAGTTTTGGTGTAGGCACCTCCGAAAATAAAAAATTGGGAGGTAAAATCTTCTATCGGTATTCCTGCAATGGCATTATCCAATAAATTGCTGGATTCATACCCTTTGTAACCAACATATACTTTAGATTTTGGGTCTATTTGGTAGGTAACGCGTAGTTTTTGTTCGGTCGTAACAAAGGTACTATCCCTTTTAAAGATCATTAATTCGCCACTTAGGCCAAATGGAGTGCCAAAAAGATAGGGTAGGGTAAGCCGTGTTCTAAAATTTACCTGCTCATCGCCATCAGCTTTATAATTTATTAATAGCTGTTCGCCATAATTTAAGTTGTTGTTCAGTTCAAGATTTAGATAGCCATTAAATATGAGTTTTTGGGTTTCCTCATCTGTCGCAAAACCCAAAATGCCGTCAAATAAATTATTGTTCTGCTTTTCTAGGTAAAAATAAACGGTAGTACTGTCTTTTCTAAATAAAGCCTCAGGCGGTTTTATGGCAGAAACAAATCCGAGACTATTGATGTTCTCATTTTGGGCCACAAGTTTTTTCTGGTTAAAAACCTTTCCCTTCCGCACCCCGGCATAATATTTTAAAAAAGTCCTTGGAAATTTTTCATATCCCTTTACTATTATAGAATCTATTGTGCGAATGTTTCCGTCCTCAACAATTAACGAAGCGGAGAGGCTGCCGGCTTTGTCTTTTTCAAATTCTGCCAACTTTACCTTGGCGAAGGCGTTTCCTTTTTGGTTCCGCAAGGCGGTTAGTTTTCTTAAAGCGGTCGGAATGGTTTCAAAAGGCAGGATAAAATAACGGTCTTCAATTATTGTAGCTATTCGTTGAAGCTCTTTTTTGGAAAAATCCGTTTCAGAATAAAAAACCTTTATTTCATTATATTTTTTTCCTAAATAGAAATCTGCAATGTAGCTGCTGTCATTTTCTTTTTGTAGCTTTAAAAGCTCACTTTCAATATATCCCATTCGCTGTAATTTTAAATGAAGCGTGTCTGCCTCACTTTTCAATTCCAAAAAATTTGGGAAGGAAGTTTGTATTTGCAGCGAATCTATAATTCCTTCGGGAATTATTTTCTCCGCCTGTAGCGTTAATGACAATTCCTGGGCATGCATTCCGAGGAAAGTGCCGGTATATATAATAAGGTATAGGAAGAGGGCGAAAAAATTTTTCAAAAAGCCGATATATTTGCGGTGTAAATCTAACGTTTCACTTCGCCATTTCATATTCAAAGAAAAAAAATATTGAAAGAGTGCTGAAAATTAATTCAGTAAGGTTTGATTAATAAAATATTTATTCTACATTTGCATCCCCTAAAAATAGGGGTGTTTTATTTTTAAACAGTAATAATACATATTTTATATGCCAACAATTTCACAATTAGTACGTAAAGGAAGGACCAAAATAACCAAGAAGAGTAAATCGGTTGCTTTGGATTCGTGCCCACAACGTCGTGGTGTTTGTACGCGTGTATATACTACTACACCTAAGAAACCAAACTCTGCTATGCGTAAAGTAGCAAGGGTAAGGCTTACAAACGGTAAGGAAGTAAACGCATACATCCCAGGCGAAGGTCACAATCTCCAAGAGCACTCGATAGTATTGGTTAGAGGTGGAAGGGTAAAAGATTTGCCAGGAGTTAGGTATCACATTGTTCGTGGAGCATTAGACACCGCAGGTGTTGCAGGCCGCACGCAACGTAGATCTAAGTACGGAGCAAAACGCCCTAAAAAGTAGGAACGCAGCAAATTGCGTTCATTAAAAATGAAAACGGGTTAAACGTTGGGTTCAATTAACGTTTAGCTATAACAAAACAACAAATGAGAAAAAGACAGGCCAAAAAAAGACCCCTTTTACCAGATCCCAGGTTTAACGACCAGTTGGTTACGCGTTTCGTAAACAACATGATGTGGGACGGAAAGAAGAGTGTGGCTTTCAAAGTTTTCTATGATGCTATTGACATTGTAGATGAAAAGAAGACAGACGACGAAAAAACTGCGTTGGAACTTTGGAAAGATGCACTTTCCAATGTTATGCCTCACGTAGAGGTGCGTAGCCGCAGAGTTGGTGGGGCAACCTTCCAAATTCCAAATCAAATACGTCCAGACCGTAAAATTGCAACTGCAATGAAGTGGTTAATTACGTATTCAAGAAAAAGAAATGAGAAATCCATGGCCGCAAAACTTGCTGGTGAGATTCTTGCAGCTGCCAAAGAAGAAGGTGCTGCAGTTAAGAAACGTATGGATACTCACAAAATGGCAGAAGCTAACAAGGCATTCTCACATTTCAGATTCTAAAAAATGGCACAAAGAGATTTAAAATACACAAGAAATATCGGGATTGCCGCACATATTGATGCCGGTAAGACTACTACAACGGAGCGTATCCTTTTTTACACAGGGGTAAGCCACAAGATCGGTGAGGTTCACGATGGGGCTGCAACCATGGACTGGATGGAGCAAGAACAGGAGCGTGGTATTACCATTACTTCTGCTGCTACAACTTGTACTTGGAAGTTTCCTATGGAAAATGCTGAGACCACACCTGATACTAAAAATTACCACTTCAATATTATCGATACTCCTGGCCACGTAGATTTTACCGTAGAGGTAAATCGCTCATTACGTGTACTGGATGGTTTGGTGTTCTTGTTTAGTGCGGTTGATGGTGTTGAGCCACAATCTGAAACTAACTGGAGACTAGCAGATAATTATAAAGTGCCGCGTATCGGATTCGTTAACAAAATGGATCGTCAGGGCGCAAACTTTATGGAAGTATGTCAGCAAGTAAAAGATATGCTAGGTTCCAATGCGGTGCCTATCGTATTGAACATTGGTGAAGAAGACAGCTTTAAAGGAATTGTTGATCTTGTAAAGAACCGTGCCGTAGTTTGGCATGAAGATTCTTTCGGAGCAAGATCTAAAAGCAGAAGCAAAATTATTACGTGGTAAACTTATTGAAGAAGTTGCTGCATATGATGAGAACTTGCTTGAAAAATATATGGAAGATGAAGATTCTATCACCGAAGATGAAGTGCATGCTGCTCTTCGTGCTGCGGTAATGGATATGTCTATTATTCCTATGGTTTGTGGATCGTCATTTAAGAATAAAGGGGTTCAGTTTCTTTTAGATGCTGTATGTCGTTATTTACCGGCTCCAACAGACAAAGAAGGTATTATAGGATTGAATCCTGATACTGAAAAAGAAGAATTGCGAAAGCCAGATGTAACTGCTCCATTCGCAGCCTTGGCATTTAAGATTGCTACAGATCCTTTCGTAGGTCGTTTGGCATTCTTCCGTGTTTATTCAGGTAGATTGGATGCAGGTTCTTATATCTTGAACAACCGTTCAGGTAAAAAAGAGCGTATCTCTCGTATCTACCAAATGCACTCCAACAAACAAAACGCTATCGATTTTATTGAAGCAGGAGATATTGGAGCGGCAGTTGGGTTTAAAGATATCAAGACTGGTGATACTATGTCTGATGAGAAGCACCCAATTATTTTGGAAAGCATGAACTTCCCTGATCCCGTTATCGGTATCGCGGTAGAGCCAAAAACAAAAGTTGATGTTGATAAATTAGGTATGGCTTTATCTAAGCTTGCCGAAGAAGATCCAACATTCCAAGTGCGTACAGACGAAGCTTCTGGACAAACAATTATTTCTGGAATGGGCGAGCTTCACTTAGATATTATTGTTGACCGTTTGCGTCGCGAA
>CAXBDO010000023.1:0-14384 GCA_963974165.1 uncultured Aequorivita sp. | reverse complement strand
TTTGCTTCATAGATGGTATTGTATTTATTTGCATCACCATAATAATGTTTGGCAATTTTACTCAAAGATTCGCCGCTTTTAACGGTATGATGCGCGTAGACAGAAGAATCTGCAACCTTAATATCTGCCATTATATCTGAAGGGTTTTCGCCCCCAACGCGTTTAATTTCATCCCAAAGCAAGTTTTTTTCATATTGGTTTTTTGCTGTACCCCAAACTTTCAATTGGCCGTTTTCTTCTTTTACATCGCCATTTTGAATATTAAGTCTTTCACCTAAATCCAAGACACTTTGATATTTGTTTTTAATCATCGCAATTTTGTTTTTAACGTTATTCCATAAAGATACTGCTTTCGCAAAAGTGGAAGGAGGCATTAATAAAAGTTTAATAATTAGGGAAGATAGCTGAGGGTACGGTGTAAATTTTATTAAAAATTTAACTAAATATTAATTTCAATTAGTGAAAAATTCACTGGCCTTATCAATATCTTTGATAAACTTTTAAATCAACAAAAACTATTATGAAACTAAAAACAATTGTAATGTCGATGGCAGTAGTAGCAATGCTTTTTGCTAGCTGTGAAGACTCAAAAAAGAAAGAAGCTGAAGCACAAGCTCAAGCTGAACAAATGCGCATGGATCGCGAGAGAGATTCTTTAATGAAAGTTGAAGAAATGAACACTGCGAGAATGGCCGAAATGGAAGCTAATTCAATTGCAGCCAAAGCAATGGGTAATTCAGATTTATCTACCTTGGTTAGTGCACTTCAAACTGCAGAATTGGCCCAAACTTTTAAAGCTGAAGGCGATTATACCGTTTTCGCTCCAACTAACGAGGCTTTTAGCAAAGTGCCAAAAGCAACAATGGAAAACTTGATGAAACCAGAAAATAAGGAGCAACTACAAGGGCTACTTAAATATCACGTTGTTCAAGGTAAAATGGATTCTTCTGCTGTATTGGCCAAAATTAAGGAAGCCAACAACAAATTGGAAGTAACTACTTTAAACGGTGAAGTTCTAACTTTATCTGAAAAAGGTGGTAAGGTTATGATTAAAGATGCTAAAGGAAATACCGCTACTGTAACAAGTGCTGATATGGATGCATCAAACGGTGTTGTACACGTAGTAGATAAAGTACTTATGCCAAAAATGTAATTCAATCTTATTGAATAATTTTATAAAAAGCTCCAGTGATGGAGCTTTTTTTATTTCTATTTATCCGCTAAAGTGAATTAATGGCAGCTACAGCCACCATCCATAAATCCTTGGGTTTCCTGATGCCACGGGAAAGCTTGGTTATAATTGTCCATTTCCCAGAAAAATGGTAAACGCTCTTTAGGATGGTTTCCTATTTCATTCATAGTATCTGCATCATATAACCTGCCGTTAATCATTACCATTTTTATAGATTCGGTATTTTCAATATTCTCCAAAGGATTTTTATCCATTACTATTAAATCTGCCAATTTACCTACTTTCAAGGAACCAATACTTTCACCAGCGCCAATATATTCAGCCGAATTGATTGTAGCAGCTTTCAATGCTTCCAGATTGCTCATGCCTCCCTGTTGCAACATCCAAGTTTCCCAATGTGCGCCCAAACCTTGTAACTGGCCGTGTGCGCCCATATTCTAAAAGTGAGCAGTTTTTTATTTTCCCAAACATTATCGCGTTCATAATAGTAAAACTCGCCATTCATTCCCCCATAATTTACTATCAAGGTAGGAGTGTAGCCCGTGCCGCTTTTTCCCCAAATCTCCAGTACGTCTTTGTAAACAGGAGCTACGGGAATATTGTGCTCTATACCCGAATGCCCATCAATTACTTGGGTTAAGTTGTGATAGAAAGTAGAACCACCTTCCGGAACAACGTTTATTCCCAATTCGCGGGCCGCCTGTAAAACTTGTTGGCGCTGGTCCCGTCTGGGTTGATTGTAGCTTTTTACACTTTTCGCACCAAAGGCTTTTGTACGTCTAATACTGCTTCTTGCATCTTCCAAATTATTGATTACCGCCTTAAAATCGCCATCTGCGCCGTAAAGAATAAATCCGGTTGAAAACAATCTCGGCCCAACCAGTTGTCCATTTTTTTGCAATTCAGAAAGAGTAAAAACTGTTTCGGTATTAGCAGAAGGATCGTGTGCCGTTGTAACACCAAAAGCCAAATTTGCCATAAACGGCCAATATTGCTGGGTAGGCAAACCATAGCGAAATGCGCCAACGTGTGCGTGTGCATCTACCATTCCTGGCATTATTGTTTTTCCTTCAGCGGCATAAACTTTTGTACCAGTTGGAATGGAAACCTCGGCGGCTGTGCCAATTGCCTCAATTTTATTGTTATTAATTAAAATGGTACCGTTTTCAATTACCTTATCGCCATCCATCGTAATAATTCGTGCGTTGGTGAAGGCAATTCTTCCTTCGGGTTTATCAACCGCAGCTTGAAGGCCAATCTTGGTGCCTTCCAAAGTAACTTCCGGTACTTTTTCTGGAGAACCATCTAAAAACGTAAACCTGTTTTTAAGGGCATTGCTAAAATATTCGTCGCCCAATGTCCACATTACATTTTGGCTATTTTGCGACCAATGTATGTTTATACCTGCATCTTTTGCGAGTTGTGAAACTGGCAGCGCCTTGGTTTTATCGTCCAAATCAATTGTTTTTCCATTTAGTACCAAAGGTGCCACATACAATTTGTGAAGATTTGTAAAAGCAATCCACTGGTTATCTGGACTTGGTATTAACCTATTCGCATATTTTGAGGATACGTGCTTCTTTTCATCATGGCCATTTAAATTTACGCTAATGAGCGTCTTTTCAATATCGCCAAAATAGGTTCCGCCCGTTTGCAGAAAAATACGCTGCCCATCTTTGCTGAACATTGGGTATTCCCCTTTATCAACAACAAATTTTACATTGCTGCCATTGGCATTCATAGTGTAGATTCCAGGATTTTTGGTGTAAGTAAAGCCTTGATCTGTATTGCCTTTTTCTTTTCTATATACTATTTGTGTACCGTTTTGCGAAAAGGAAGGGGTTCGGTAAATTCCTTTTTCTGAAGTCAATTTTACGGGAGTTCCGCCCTTTGCCGAAATTTTTTGAATTCCGCCCTTATCACGATCATTCCAGGTTACGTAAACAATTTCGTTACCGTTAGGTGAAAAGGTAGGTTCAAATTCAAAATCTGGACTATTTGTAAGTCGCTGGGGTGTACCGTTTGGAAGCGCTTTTTTATACAAATGGCCCAAGACACTAAAAACAATATACTTTCCATCGGGCGAGGTAACCGCATGCCGAATCATTTTTGGCGTAAAAGTTTCCGTTTCAATTTTATTGTTGAAATGCACCGTTTCGGCCAAATTAATATTTACGTCAACGGTGAAGGGAATGTTGGTTACAGCCAATGAATTAACATCAATCCTATTAATTTTTCCGCCACTCCAAAAAATAATTTCTTTATCATTGGGCATCCAGCTAAAATTAGGATACACGCCCAAAAGTGCCCAAGCTTCCTGCTGGTCTTTATTCAGCTTATCGTAAATAGGGTATTCTTCGCCAGTCTCCAGATTGTGAATAAAAAGCACACTCATTGTGCGCACCCTTTTTATGAAAGCAAGTTTTTTGCCGTCGTGAGATACGGTTGGGCGTGCCGCACCTCCCGGGCCACCTGTAACCGTTTCTGTTTCGCCGGTTTCAAATTCATATCTTTTTATAACATAAATCTGATCGTTGGGATCTTTGTTGTATTGAAAATATCCGCCCGGATAAACATCTTCACTGTAATATAAATATTTCCCATCACTTGAAACGAAAGGTTCATTTACATCCTGTTGGTCGTTTTTCTTTTTGGTTAGCTGCAAGCCCGAACCTCCTGTTTTATGGTATTGCCACATTTCACCTGCACCAAGACTTCGCTCCGAAGAAAAATGCTTTCGGGCAATAAGATAATTGCCATCTGCCGTCCAAACCGCATTGTTTAAAAGCCTAAAGTCTTCTTTGGTAATTTGCTTTGCATCGCTGCCATCTACGTTCAATAACCAAATATTATCGCCACCGCCAGCATCGCTGGTGAACGAGATTTTTGTGCCATCGGGGCTAAATCTTGGCTGGATTTCAAAAGGAATGCCAGTCCTTATTGCCTTGGCCTTGCCACCAGTAATTGGCATAGTATATATATCGCCCAATAAATCGAATGCAATGGTTTTGCCATCGGGGCTTACATCAAGATTCATCCAAGTTCCTTCCGTTGTGGTGAACGAGTGTGTTTTAAAATTGAAGTCTTTCCCTGGGTTTGCAACATCCCATTTCTGTTCTTCCTTATCTTTTTCCTCTTTCTCTTGGGCATAAAAAAACGTTGAAAAAAGCATGCATACTACTAATGGAAAAATTTTCATATTTAAAATTTAAGCGATTAATTTCGTGATTTTATATTTTTTGCGCAGAGATCAATAATTTCTGAAATCCGTTTGTTGCGGGTTTCTTCCCTTTTTGCCTGATTTAGCCAGTAAAGATAGCTCTTTCTGTAGCTTTTGCTGAAATTGCCATAATTTTGAAAAGCCCGTTCGTTTTTGTTGAATGCATTTTGAAGGTCTTCAGGAATAATCAGATTTTCCACATCATCCAAAGTTGTCCAACTTCCATTTTTCTTGGCTTCAGCAATTACTTTTTTGCCGCTTTTATGAATAAGACCAGCCTTTTCAAGTTCTTCTAAATGTGTTTTGTTGAGGGCGCTCCAAACACTTTTTGGGTTTCGCGGACAAAAATATTGTTGCCGCTTGCCATCGCCCAGACTTTTTGAGGTACTGTCTATCCAACCATAGCAAAGGGCAACACGTACCGCTTCTTCCCAACGCATAGTGGGCAATTTTGTTTCCAATTTGTAAAAGATTAAATATACGCCCTGCGGAAATTTATCGTGATTTTCATGCAGCCACTCCCGCCATAAAGCGTCATTTTCAAAATAAAGCAATGGCTTTTTTTCCATCACTTTACTTTTTTGGAGTTTACATAGAAATCCTTTTTAATTTCGAAAGAATCGATCGCTGAGGGAAATTGCTGTTTTTGCCATTCGGAAGTTGGGTGAAGCCAGATTTCTTTGCCATTTATTACAGCAATAACGGGCATTTTAAAGCCTTCCACAATATCAGTATAGCGAAATTTCAATTTGTTGCCATCTATTTTATATTCCATTTTTGGAATCAAAATTGTACGTAAATACTGATTCCAAAAAACCGAAAGATCCAGCCCGCTCTTATCACTTATATATTCTTCAACCAGTTTGCTTGTAACATTTTGATGGTAAAAATCCTTGTTTAAACCCCTTAAAATCTGTCGCCATTTTTCGTCATCGGCAATTAGTTGGCGCACGGTGTGCAGCACATTGGCGCCTTTGTAATACATATCGCCACTGCCAGATTTATTTACATTGTATTGGCCCATAATTATAGGCGTTTTGTTTGCCACGTTTTTACGAACGCCAATTACATATTCTGATGACGCCTGTTTTCCGAAGTGATAATCAAGATAAATGTTTTCAGAATAACTGGTGAAACCTTCGTGTACCCACATATCGGCAACATCTTTATTGGTGATGTTATTGGCAAACCATTCGTGACCGCTTTCATGGATAATTATAAAATCGAATTTCAATCCCCAACCCGTTCCGGAAACATCGCTGCCCAGATATCCATTCTTGTACTTATTGCCATAAGTAACGCTGCTTTGGTGCTCCATTCCCAAATAGGGCACTTCCACCAATTTATAACCGTCTTCATAAAAAGGGTAGGGGCCAAACCAGTGCTCAAAAGCTTCCATCATTAATGGCGCTTGCTTGAATTGTTCCTTTGCCTTGGTTTCATTTTCGCGAAGCACATAATAATCCATATCTAAGGTGCCCTTTTCACCATTATATTTTTCACCAAAATGAACATAATCACCAATGTTTATATTAACGCCATAGCTGTTAATTGGGTTTGTAACTTCCCAAATCCAGGTTTTGGAATCTTTATTTTCTATCATTTCCTTTAACCTACCATTGCTAACGTCCATAAGGTCTTTGGGAGCCGTTACGGCGATGGTTACTCCATTATCTGCTTCTTCGGAGGGGTGATCTTTCAAGGGCCACCAAACACTGGAACCAATACCTTGATTGGATGTGGCAATAAAGTGTTTGCCATTGCTATCCTTTTTCCAAGTAAATCCACCATCCCACGGCGGGCGTACGGCTTCGCGCGGCTTGCCGGAGAAATATATTGTAATCTTATCTATGCTTCCGGGTTTTTGAATTTTTTGAAGCTCTAAAAAATGGGCGTTTCCGTCTGATGTATAGGAAAGTTGTTTTCCATCCTGTACGGCGCTATCAATTTTCATTGGGTTTTGAAGATCAATTTGCATACGGTCCTTCCCCTCTAAAACTTTATAGGAAATGGTATTGCTGCCCGCAATTATTTTTTCTGAAGGATTCACTTTTACTTTTAAGTCGTAATGTAAAACGTCCCACCAAGCCCGCTCGGGTGTTATGCTACCGCGAAGGGTATCTGCATGTGTCAATTCCTGTTGGGAAAAACTTACACTCACAGTGAAAATACAGAATGAAATAAATATTAATTTTTTCAACATGAATATTTTTTTAAATCACAATTTCGAAATCACAAATCTCAAAAAAACAAACTTAACATTGTTTGTTACCTAAAAATGGAATTGGGGAAAACAACAACACTTTCAAAGCCATCCTTACCAACAGCGGCTACGCCGAAAAAGAAGTTGTCTATTACAATTCCCTCTAAGGTAAACTCTGAAATATCCCCTACATATCTGCTATAATCCCAAGTTGGGCTTGTAGTGTCGCGCCAATAAATTTTATATCCCACAGCACCATCTACTTTATCCCATTTTAATTTGGCCGATGGTTCCACAACCCCGCCTATGCCAACATTTTTTGGGGCCGGAGGCGCCCAAGCTAAATTCGCCATAGTAATGGCATTTACGGCTGTGAGCTTTGCGGCGTAATCAAAATTTACGAATTCGAGCTTATCGCCATATTCAATACCATTTTCCGTGCGGATATCTTGGTGCTGTTGATTATAATTTTCGTGTGCCTCCATAATCCGGATGCCCGCCCAGCCCAGGTCATTAAACGGACGATGATGCCCTCCACGACCAAAACGGTCTAAACGATAAATCATCATTGGGTTCATTTCTGGCATATATGTCTGCGTAGTCTTAAAAACGTAACGTGCCAATTGGCGCGAAATACCATCAACCTCGCCGCCGTAAAAGCGACGCATTTCGCGTTCGCGTTCCGTTTCGGTAGGAGGAACGGGTTCACTAAAAATTCGAAAATCGCGATTGCTAATTACCCCGTCAACGCCTGTAATGTTTCCAATCATATCGTTATTCAGAACGCCAATTATTTCCCAGCCTTTATTCTTTGCATATTCGGCAAAACCTTTTCCGCCAAATAATCCTTGTTCTTCGCCGCTCAAACCTAAATAAACAATGCTGCTCTCAAACTTATATTTAGAAAGTACCCGCGCCGCCTCAATGGCGCCGGCCATCCCGCTGGCATTATCGTTGGCGCCGGGCGCATCTTTAATGAAATCGCTACCATCGCTGTTTCGCGAATCTATATCGCCACTCATAATAATATAGCGGTTGGGGTATTTGGTGCCTTTTTGAATTGCGGCAACATTCACGACCCAAGTATCGTGGGGTATACGGTCATTTCCTTCAGCTTTTACAAAATCTTTTTGGTAAAATACATTTAGGCAATTGTTGCAGTTTTTTGAAATTGCCTCAAATTCACTTTTAATCCACCGTCGTGCAGCGCCAATGCCACGGGTGTTGCTAATGGTATCGCTAAAGGTATTGCGCGTTCCAAAATTAGCAAGAGTGGTAATATCTGCTTTAATTCTTTCCGAAGAAACTGAATTTATTATATCGTAAATTTTCTGATTTGTCTGCGCCGAAGCTGTAAGCGAAACGCATAAAATAAGGAGTATATACTGGATTTTCATTAGAAATGATTTTTGCCTAAAAATACCAAAAAGAACAACATTGAACCTTATGAATTATAAAAGAAGCGGTCTAAAAAGTGAAATTCAATTGGTATGTCAGTTTAGTGCAGTCGAGAACTCTAAATTATAAGCAGCGAAAAGGCCACGGCTGCTCTCGACCGGACACATTTATAATAGTTTGTATTTTTTGAAAAATGGCGAAACAGCCAATTAATCTTCCGCTACAACGGCAAGTAATTTTCCGTTCGGACTAATGGCCATGCGCGTTATATTTTTTAGTCCGAATTCTTCAAGGGAAGCAACCCTGGTCCATTCCGAATCGCCCAGCGTATCGTACATATAGAGTTTATTGCCGCTGCCAATTAAAATTTGGGTGTCGTTTAGCCAAACATAATCTTGTATGCCAATTGGTAACTGGGTTACAAAATAATTTTCAAAACTATCCATATCCAATAAATAGAGGTCTAAATTCCCTTCCTCATTTACTAGGGAATAGCTCATTGTATTTGTTTTTGGAACTTTTTGGATGCCCCTGCCTGCATTTCGAAATAAGGTGTCGGCGGTTTTTGTCTGCAAATCAATTAAAGTCAGATCCAATTTCTCACCATTTAAAACAGTAGCTAAAATTTTCTGGTTATTATAAAAAGCGAAATAAGCTACTTGCAAATCTTCGATTATTTCTGTAGAAATGCCTGTATTAGCGCTGTATCTATATAAACGTTGTAAACCGTCATTATCTAATCGAACTGCCGCGAAATCTTCATTTGTCGGAAATCTTTGTGGGGAATATTCGCCGCCATCAGTTTTGTGGTTTATCCATTTTTTGCTTTTGGAAGTTAAGTTGTATTCCGAAATATCTGTCTGCCCATTATTGTTTGCAGCAAAAACGATGGTTTCATTGGAAGTAAATGAAGGTTGATTATTGTACCCTTCGTTGTTTGAAATATTTCGAACGTTCAATAATTCTAAACCTTCATAGGCCGGGGCAATATCAAAAACATATATGTTTGAGTTAGTTTGACCGAAAGTCAACTGACTTGTAAGAGTTATAATTACGAAAAGGAGCTTTTTCATTATAAATTTATTTTCTTCAAAAATAGCAAACTCTGCGCCATTAAATGGAAAACCACGAATACAGCATATTTTTTATTAAAATAGTGTATTCGTGGTTTAAAAATCTATTGGGATTTATCCCATAATATCTAAAACGGATATTTATTTTCCGCAATTACCTTGGCAGCAATTGTTTTGCGCAATTCGCCAATATTCGGCATATTTTGATATTTGGTGAATCGTTTAAGACCCATTAGCATAGCGCGTTGTTCGTCGCCTTCAGAAAATGATAGAATTGCTTCCTTCGCCTTTACGTTAATAATATCTACCGCGTGATATAGATATAATTGCGACATGGCAATTTGTTCCTCTTGGGTATCTTCACCCAAACGTTTTACGTTTTTCTCGGTTCTTAAAATGGCACTTTCGGCCATATAAATTTCGATTAAAATATCTGCAGCCGCCAATAAAGTTTGTTGGTGCTCCTCTAGTTCGGTACCATATTTTTGAACGGCGCTTCCGGCAACCATTAAAAATACCTTCTTTAATTTTGCAACCATTGCTTTTTCTTCTGAAAATAATTCAGAGAAATCTGGGGTTTCAAAAGAAGGAATTCCCATTAATTCGTTGGCTACTTCCTGAGCTGGATTTAAAAGATCTACATGACCTTTCATCGCTTTTTTCACGAGCATTCCTACAGAAAGCATTCTGTTTATTTCGTTGGTACCTTCATAAATACGGGTAATTCGGGCATCGCGCCAAGCAGATTCCATTGGCGCTTCGGCACTATAGCCCATACCGCCGTAAATCTGGATACCTTCGTCTGTACAATGTTGGATGTCTTCGGAAACGGCTACCTTTAAAATAGAACACTCAATGGCGTATTCCTCAACTCCTTTTAATTCCGCCTCTTGGTGCGAATTGCCGGCCGCAATACGAAGCGCTATTCTGTCTTCAATATCTTTTGCAGCTCTATAAGAAGCACTTTCATCTACATAGGCATTGGTTGCCATCTCTGCCAATTTAAGTTTTATGGCGCCGAAAGATGAAATAGGCACATTAAATTGGATTCTTTCATTTGCGTAATCAACAGCCTTTGAAATTACCCTGCGTTGGCCATCAAGACCTGCGGCCGCAAGTTTTATTCGGCCTACGTTTAAGGCATTCATTGCTATTTTGAAACCTTCGCCGCGCTCGCCCAACATATTTTCTACAGGAACTTTGGTGTCGCTAAAGAAAACCTGACGGGTAGAGGAGGAGTGGATGCCGAGTTTCTTTTCTTCCTCACCAAATGAAATGCCATTCGATTTATCGTTTTCTACAATAAAACCGGTAATGTTTTTATCGTCTTCAATACGTGCAAATACGATAAATGTATTACAGAAACCAGCGTTCGAAATCCACATTTTTTGTCCGCTGATAGAGTAAGTTTTTCCATCTTCAGAAAGAACTGCTTTGGTTTTTCCGCTGTTGGCATCGCTGCCTGCACCGGGTTCTGTTAAGGCATAAGCCCCGAACCATTCGCCCGTTGCAAGTTTTGGCACGTATTTTTTCTTTTGTTCCTCTGTACCGTAAAGGGTAATTGGCATGGTGCCAATTCCGGTGTGGGCTCCAAAGGCAGTAGCCACTGAACCGCTGGCACCAGAAATATAATCGCAAACCAACATAGTGGTTACAAAGCCCATTCCTAGTCCGCCGTATTCTTCTGGCACAGCAACGCCAAGAAGTCCCATTTCGCCCGCCTTTTGCATAATTTCTTCCGTAAGGGCGTAATCGTGCTGCTCTAAACGCGCTTTTAAGGGCCAGATTTCACGATCTACAAATTCCTTAACGGAATCGCGCATCATTTTTTGTTCATCCGTAAAATCTTCAGGGGTGAATACGTCTTCGGCTTTTGTTTCTTTCACTAAGAATTGACCTCCTCTTAGTAATTCTCTATTTTCTGTTTCTGTTGTGCTCATATATTTTAGATTTAAGAATCAAGAGCCAAGATTCAAGAGTTTTAAACTAGTCTTGATTGGAATCCTGAAATCATTTTTTGAATTCGATTTATTTTTTCTTCTAATTGTTTGAATATTTCCTCTGAAATATACTTTTCGTTATATGCTAATATTAATTGAGTTTCTAATTCAAAAGAAGAGCCCAATGCTATTTCTAGATATTGTTTGAAGTGCTTATTTGAACTTTTACTAGACCCTTCTGCTATATTTGAAGGAATTGAGACAGCACATCTGTTCATTTGTGATACCAATCCAAATTTTTCAAAATCGGGAAAATCATGAGTAATTTTATAAGTTTCTGAAACCAGACTCATACTCTCTATCCATATTTTTAAATTTTTAAAATTATGCATAAGTAATATTGTCTTGTTTCTTGGCTCCTAACTCTTGACTCTTGGCTCTTGATTCTTGGCTCTTAACTCTTGCTTCTATTTTAAAAACTCAAAAACCCCCGCGGCACCTTGCCCTGTACCTACACACATAGTTACCATACCGTGTTTACCGTTAAGGTTTCGCTTGCGCATTTCATCAAACAATTGAACCGAAAGTTTGGTACCTGTACAACCTAATGGATGGCCCATTGCAATGGCCCCACCATTTACGTTTACTCGTTCTTTGTCTAATCCTAATTCGCGGATAACAGCTAGGGATTGGGAAGCAAAGGCCTCGTTAAGTTCAATTAACTCCAATTGATCTTGGTTTAAACCTGCTTGTTTTAATGCTTTCGGAATGGCATAAACTGGAGCAATTCCCATAATGCTTGGTTCTACCCCAACAGCTGCAAAACTTACGAGTCTTGCAATTGGCTCAAGATTTAATTCCTTAACCATTTCCTCGCTCATTATTAAGGTGAATGCTGCACCATCACTCATTTGTGAAGAATTTCCAGCAGTAACACTTCCGCCATTTGCAAAAACTGGGCGTAAACCTGAAAGTGCTTCTACAGTAGTTCCTTTTCTTGGTCCTTCATCTTTATTTACCGTATATTTTTCTGTAACTTTTTTACCGGCATCATTAACGTAAGTGCGTTCTACTTCAATTGGAACAATCTGGTCCTGGAAACGATTTTCCTCTTGAGCCCTTAATGCCCGCATTTGACTGGTATAGGCAAATTCATCCTGATCTTCGCGAGATACCTTGTATTTTTTGGCAACGGCTTCTGCAGTTAATCCCATATTCCAGTAATAATCTTCGTGACCTTCTTTCGCCAACTTATAATCTGGCACAGGTTTATAGCCACCCATAGGGATGTAGCTCATACTCTCTGCACCACCGGCTATAATACAATCTGCCATTCCATTTTGGATTTTAGCGGTTGCAATTGCAATGGTTTCCAAACCTGAGGCGCAATAACGGTTTACCGTCATTCCGGGAATATCTACAATGTCCAATCCCATCAATGAAATTAGGCGTCCCATATTCAGACCTTGTTCGGCTTCTGGCATGGCATTTCCAACAATTACATCGTCAATTCGTTTTTTATCGAGTTGGGGCACTTCGTTCATCATGTATTTTATGGTTTCGGCTGCCAACTCATCCGGTCTTTTAAAACGGAAAACTCCGCGTGGCGCTTTACCTACTGCGGTTCTGTATGCTTTTACTATATATGCTGTTCTCATTTTTGTTTAGTATTTAGATGTTAGTATTGAGAATGCTCATTTTTCTAACGATTTTATTAGTGCATAACTCATTTTTTGTAGTTCGACCACCTTGGATAAAATTGGATTTACAGTGGTTTCTGAACAGAATGATAGTTTAATTGATAATAACAATTGAGTAAAAAGTTCATATGAAGATCCATTTGCAATACCTAGAAAATTCTTGAATTCTCCGTTGGTATTTCTTCCTGCTCCTTCAGCAATATTTGAAGGAATTGAAACAGCACTTCTACGAAGTTGACTGACCAATCCAAACTTTTCTTCATTTGGAAAATTTGCAGTTAGAATATAGACTTCTTCAGCAATTTCAATCGCTTTATTCCAAATCATTAAATCTTCTAGCTTATGCATTTTCTCAATACTCAATTCTAACTACTCAATTCTAGTTTCGTAACGGTTTTCCTTTTTGGATCATATGCTGAATTCTTTCCAAAGTTTTGCGTTCTCCGGTTAGACTTAAAAATGCTTCCCTTTCAAGGTCTAGCAAATATTGCTCGCTAACATAGCTGGCTTCACTTAAATCGCCACCCGCCATTACGTAGGCAAGTTTATTGGCAATTTTTTTGTCGTGTTCGCTAATGTAGTTTCCGGCCAACATTTGGTCGGTCCCCACTAGGAACATACCTAAAGCCTGTTTTCCAAGCACTTTAATATCTGTTCTTTGGATAGGCTTTGTATAACCTTGATCGGCCATCATACGAGCTACTTCCTTAGCTGCCGCAATTTGCCTGTTTTGGTTTACGATAACTATATCTTTTCCTTTTTGAAGAATTCCGGTATCATAGGCTTCATAGGCCGAGGTGGAAACCTTCGCCATGGCTACGGTAAGGAAATAATCCTGAAGGGTGTTCAATTCAACATCATCTTTTCTGAAAAGATCGCTTGCGCGCATCGCCATTTCTTTTGAACCGCCACCGCCAGGAATAACCCCAACGCCAAATTCTACCAGACCAATATAGCTTTCAGCTGCTGCAACTACTCTGTCTGCGTGAAGGGTGAATTCGCACCCACCGCCCAATGTCATTCCGTGTGGCGCAACCACAACCGGAATAGAGGAGTAGCGAAGTCGCATACTTGTATCCTGGAAATACTTTATTGCGGCATTCAATTCTTCATATTCCTGCTCTACCGCCATCATAAATATCATCCCGATATTGGCGCCCACTGAAAAGTTTTTCCCGTTATTGGCAATTACCAATCCGTCGTAATCTTTTTCGGCCATATCTATGGCTTTATTGATTCCCGCCAAAACATCGCCACCAATAGTATTCATTTTGCTGATGAATTCAACATTTAAGATGCCATCGCCAAGATCTTCCACTACAACTCCATTATTTCTGAAAACTTCTGAGGTTTTTCGGATGTTATCCAAAATTATAAATGAATCCTGTCCTGGAACCTTTAAATGTTTTTTCTGCGGTATATCGTAATAATAGGTATTGCCGTCTTTTACCGTATAAAAAGAATCTACCCCGGTTTCAAGCATTTCGTTTACCCAAGCCGCGGGCTCTTTGCCAAGATCTTTTATTAATTCAATTCCTTTTTTAACGCCAACTGCGTCCCAAATTTCGAAGGGTCCATTGTCCCAGCCAAAACCGGCTTTCATAGCGTCGTCTATTTTGTAAAGTTCGTCCGTTATTTCAGGAATTCGTTTGGAGACG
>CAXBDO010000022.1:0-14393 GCA_963974165.1 uncultured Aequorivita sp. | reverse complement strand
TATACCTAAATACCTTAGGGGAATAAAAATCTGACTTATCTAACGTACATTAAAATAAGCGTTGGAAAAATAAAGTGGAGAAAAACTTATATTTAATATTGACATAAAAAGAAATAATGCGAAGGATTGTACCCAACATTTATTCCAATAATATCGAGGCCAGCAAGGAGTTCTATATTAATTTTTTAGGAATGGAATTGGTAATGGATATGGAATGGATATTAACATTTGCCTCTAAAGAAAATGAGACCGCCCAAATTTCAATATTCAACAATGAAAATAAAGTACCCATAGATAATGCCGCAATATTTTTATCTATTGAAGTATCGGATATAGATATGTATTATAAAAAGGCCAAAGAGCAAGATATAGAAATTGTATATCCTATAACCAATGAAAGCTGGGGCGTAAGGCGCTTCTTTGTAAAAGACCCCAATGGCGCAACTATAAACCTTTTAAACCATTTACAGTAAAAGCTGCGGCCTGGACCTCCAGCTTTACTCCTTCTCTACCCCCCTATTGCCTGGTTTTGGCAATTCCTTGTTGTCTTTTTTATCTGCCGGATCTTTTTCCACTTCGCCATATTGGTTGTGGTCGCGTTTCTTGCCGAAGCCATCTGTTGTATCTCCCATAACATTGGTTTTTAAAATTAATATCTCGGATAAAATTCCAAGTTTAAAACTAAAATATTAAAGCGCAACTGCTTCCTTAATTAGCAAAATCTTAAAGCTACCTTAAGTGAGATTTAACAGCAGGCGTAGATTAAGGTTAAATTTTGTAGAGCTCCCTACCTATCTGCAATCTCTGCAAAAAGCCACTTGGCGTATCTAAAATAAAAAACTATATTTGAAACTCTCCCCGATTAAAATGCCCACCTTCAGTTAACTGTATGGGCGAAATTTACTGAGCGTTAAATTAGTATAAAAGTGATGGCTGCTTTTATATTCATTTGAGCTTCATTCTCGCTAACAAAAAGATTTTCAATTTTGCCGAAAAAAATTTTAAAAATATAAACCCATGAAAAAAATAACTTTAATCCTCATTTGCACCTTTCTATCAGTCGCCCTTAATGCACAAAGTTTTATCGGGGCTTGGGAAACGAACTACACTTCTCAAAATGGAGACCAACTTAAAAGCGTAATTATTTTTGGGGACGGATACCAAGTTACCGCAACCTACGATTTGCAAACAGGTAAGTTTATAAGAACCGAGGGAGGAACTTGGCAATTAACCGGCGATACAATGACACAAATAGTAGAATTCGACTCAAAACATCCAGAGGAAGTGGGAAAGAAGGTGAGTTATAATGTGTTTATAAACGACTCTATTATGGGAATCGTTGGAAGCGGAAGGGAGTATAAAAGAATAGATAATGGGGAGCCTGGGAAATTAGATGGGGCATGGCTAATGTCTGGAAGGGTCAGAGATGGCAAAGAGCAAATGAGAGATACCAGTGGCCCAAGGAAAACGATGAAAATTCTATCTGGCACACGATTTCAATGGATAGCCTATAATACTGAAACCAAAGAATTCATGGGCACCGGCGGAGGAACCTATACCACTGAAAATGGTAAGTACACCGAAAACATTGAGTTCTTTTCCAGAGACGATTCAAGAGTAGGGATGACCTTAATTTTTGATTACAATTTGGTTGATGGCAATTGGCATCATTCCGGACTTTCCAGCAAAGGTGATCCAATCCATGAAATATGGAGTAAAAGGGAATAATGTTATTCAAGATATAACCTTAAAAAACAGATGAAAAGAATACTCATTTTTATAATTTTTATTTCCACATTCTCAAATATATCTTCCCAAGCAATATATAGCGACTATCTGGCTGGCAATAGAACCTATTGCCCAAAACCTACTGACGAAAGGTCGCTAAAAATCTATAACCTCGGAATAGAATGTGTTCAGCGCAATCAAAGATTAGACGCCGCCTTTGCTTTTTTTGCAGAAATGATAGAAAAAGACAACAGCTTTTGTGATGCCTATTTTTGGGCTGGCTATACCCTAAGATTAAGCAATAAGAACAAAGAAGCTGTTATATTTTTCGACGCAGCTGATAGTTTAGCACAAAATAAATCTATTGAATTTAAACAAAATCTGGCTACTACCTGTATGATCCTTGGCCTAGATAAATATGCCAGGGAAAAGTATGAGGAGCTAGTCAAATATTTTCCATATAGTCCTGAAGGTTATTATGGCATTGCCTTAACTTCAACCACAATTGGCGATGTAGAGTACGGCCTTGAAAATTTAAATATTGCCGAAACAAAATATAAAACATTAAATGAAGATGTTCAATTTTTAAAAGCTATCCTCTTAACATTAAACGGCAAACATCAGGAATCTTTAAGATATTATGATAGCAGTAGTACCAAATTCGCAAGAAATGATAATTTTAAAAGCCACTATGCCTTTAGTCTTTACCAAGTTGGGCTATTAAACAATAAAAAGAAACTCCTGAAAACAGCAAGGGAATATTATAGTAATGTAGTTTACAAGAACCAAGTGAGGGAAGAAATTAGAGTGTTGTTTGAAGAGAAAAACGAATAAATTTTGGCCTATATTATTTGAATAACAAATACAGCACTAAACTTCCAAATTTTGTAATTCTGCTCCTTGTATTAATCTGCTACTTTTTTGTCTTTCCCGGAATTTTTATACCCGAAAATAAACCTGATGGCGTTAACTGCGGGATGCCAACGCTCGGAATAACATTCGCATTTTGGGTTTTTGGAACTATAGCAGGAATTAGTACCCACCTTATCTGGAAACATAAAAATAACAAGCACAAAACCCTACTTTAAAAGCAGAGGAAAACCCACCTTATACCCACTGCCCCAATAAAAATTGCCCCCCTTCCTATTAGCTTTGTATCTTTGGCGCAAATTAAAAGTATGCGCTTCCTTCAGAAATTTTATATTTCTCCTTCCATATCGGGCAGCCACTTGACGTTAAAGACCGATAATTGGAGCTAACAAAACCCCATTCCATACAGCCTGAAAACCAAAACCGCTTTTGGGAAAGTTGCGACCAATGCAAGGGCCGGGGCAAGAAAAGCCAACGCCTGCGCAAAAAGGTAAAGCTGCGCTATCAGACCGCCCTTGCCCAATATAAAAATGGGGAAGGCAAAAAACCTTTGCCCCCAAAAGCCCCACTGGCACCCTGCCAAAAATGTAAGGGCCCCGGTCTGCTTCCCGCTACCGCCCCACCCCTGCCCGATTCCGAAACCTACCCCCACCTCGCCATTATTGGCGCGGGTATAGGCGGGGTAGCCCTGGCCGTAGCCTGTTTGCACCGTGGCATTCCCTTTACCCTTTATGAACGCGATGCCAACTTCCAGGCGCGCGCCCAAGGCTATGGCCTTACCCTACAACAAGCCAGCAAGGCAATTGAAGGCTTGGGGATTTTTGAGTTGGAGGAAGGCATAGTCTCAACCAGACATATAGTGCACACCCCAGACGGCAAGGTAATTGGTGAATGGGGCATGCGAAAATGGTTGGAGGAAGATGCCAGCCCCAGCGCCAAACGCACCAACATCCATATTGCCCGCCAAGCCCTACGCCTAGCCCTGCTAAAACAATTGGGCGCTAAAGATATAGTGCAATGGCACCATCAATTAGTAGATTTTAAAGAAACCGCAGACGGCAAAGTTGCCCTACAGTTCCAGGTTGATGGACAAGAAAAACACGCAACGGCCCACCTGCTGGTAGGGGCCGATGGCATCCGCTCTGCGGTGCGCAGCATCCTCTTTAAAAACGACCCGCCCCTACGCTATCTGGGCTGTATCGTAATCTTGGGAATCTGTACCTTAGAGTCGCTGGAAGGTTTGGAGAGTGAACTCCTAGACTCCGCCACCGTATTCCAGACCGCCAATGGCACAGAACGCATCTATATGATGCCCTACACTGCCAACTCCCTAATGTGGCAACTGAGTTTTCCCATTGCTGAAAAAGAGGCCAAGGCTTTAAGCACCCAAGGCCCAAAAGCCTTAAAGGCAGAAGCCTGCCGAAGAACCCAATGGCATAGCCCCATCCCCCAAATTTTGGCTGCCACCCGAGAAGCCCAAATTTCCGGCTATCCCGTGTACGACAGGGAAGTGCTAACCCCCAAAGATTTTTCTAACTGCAACAAAACAACCCTTTTGGGCGATGCCGCCCACCCCATGAGCCCCTTTAAAGGCCAAGGCGCCAACCAAGCCCTCTTGGATGCCTTAGCCTTGGCCCGCGAAATTACAATAGGCTGTAGAACTTTCTCCAATTGGAAGGAAGAAGGAATTAGAAAGACTGTACTCACAAATTTTGAAGCCGAAATGCTGGCACGCACCGCCACCAAAGTAAAAGACTCCGCCGCCGCTGCCGACTTTCTACACTCGCAAACAGTTCTGGTTGAAGCTGACAGACCGAGATGTAAAATCTAGCATACCATAGAATTGTTTATTGAACATTGTTTATTGTTTATCGCTAAAATTTCACAAAGCTTTAATAATTATAAATCCGTAAACGATGATAAATAGCTTACTTTAAGCTTCACAAAAAAATAAAAGCTATGATCACACCCAAACAACAAGCTCCAGAATTGGAAATTGCATTATTAGACGGAGGCACTTGGAAACTCTCAGAACAAAAACCTGAAAACTTTACCCTGCTCGTTTTTTATAGAGGCCTACACTGCCCGGTATGTAAAAAATATACGGAGGAATTACAGGACCTAAAAGACGAATATTTAGACCTTGGAGTAAACATTCTTGCCCTAAGTATGGATACGGAGAAACGCGCAAAAAAATCAAAAGAGGAATGGGATATAGATGATATTTCAATAGGCTATGGACTTACGGAAGCACAGGCTAAAGCTTGGGGATTATATTTAAGCAAAGGTATAAAAGATGCAGAACCCGAACTGTTTTCAGAGCCCGGACTCTTTTTAGTTAGACCCAACAATGAAGTTTATTACGTCGCCCTTAACTCAGAGCCTTTTGGCCGCCCGCACTTATCTTCTTTCAAAAAATCTATAGAGTTCGTCCTAGAAAAAAACTATCCCGCCAGAGGGGAAGTGAATTATAGAGAATAAAACTAGCTATTACTAGATTTTAAAAATTGCTGCTAATTATTTAGTAGCAATTTTTTTTGCTTAGGGATTTTGACAAAGAGCTACTTCCCTGCTCCCAAACAATTAAATCTAATACTCCGTCAGATTGAACGGTGTTGAAACCTCTTGTCAGGTTGAGCGCAGTCGAAACCCCCTGTCAGCTTGAAGGCAGTCGAAACTCCCTGTCAGCTTGAGCGCAGTCAAAACTCCCTGTCAGGTTGAGCGCAGTTGAAACCTCCTGTCAGCTTGTGTCCAGTAGTAACCCCCTCTCAGGTTGAGCGCAGTCGAAACCTTCAGGAGCAACTCGAAACTTGCTACATTGCAGAATAGTTGTAAACTTTTATCTTAATTTCGTTTAGCGTTTGTTGCGATAAAAGGCGATGCAATTGCATATTATGAGGGAGAGAACTTTTCATAATAATTAATTCCGTTCCACATTTGACATCCGCTTCATAGTATCAAAAAATGCTTGATAAAATGTTGGGTCTTTTGCATATAAACGATATAAATCCAATTCTTGTTTTCGCTGTTTAGACATAACATCATCAAGTATTCTTCTAAATGCTAAATCTTTATTTTGCTCGTCGGTATTTTCAGCTACTTTGGTTTGGAAATCAGGATGTGCTTGTATGGATTTTGTAAGGCTTATAAACTTAACACGTTGGTCTTCTGGGGTTGCTTCCCAGCCTTGGAACCATCTTTCATTAAATGATTTTATTATTAACTCCAAAGGATCTTTCTCATCATCACCTCCGTGAGCACCGCGCGGATTTGGATTTTGTGGGTCTACCTCTGTTTCTGAATCATCTAAACCGATACTGTGGTTTAATTTTACACGTTCTAATCCGTATGTTGACAAATCAACTGAGCTTAATAGTTCATCTACATTATCAACATTTTCAACAATAGGAAGTTTAGGAATCAAAAACTTTAAGAACCAAAAAAGTTTTTCCCATTGAATAACCTCAAATGACAATATAGATGCCATCTGTCCATAAATCTTTACAAACTGCTTGGCTTTTATTTTAAAATCTGCCTTTTCATCATCTTCCAATTCCAGTTGGGTTTTGAATCTTTCAGCTGCAACATCAATTATCGGACTCAATAATTGTGCATCCGCCTTATTAAAAAATAAGGTATTAAAATCTTCCACTTCCTGCCATTCATATATACCAACGTCTTCTAATACACTCTTTAATTCGTGGAGCACATTTACATCAGTTGCTTCACTTAATGAGGTGGCTGTATAGAATGGATCAAAGGAATTTTTAATATCTTCAGTTGAGTTAAAAAAGTCAAGAATAAAAAGGTCTTCCGTTTTCTTGCCTAGTTTATCAGCAGCTCTATTTAAACGCGATAAGGCCTGAACCGCAAGTACTCCTTGCAGTTTTTTATCTACATACATAGCGCAAAGCTTTGGTTGGTCAAATCCTGTAAGATATTTATTGGCAACCACGAGCATTCTGTAGTCGTCTTCGTTAAATTTATCACGGGTATCTTTTTCAGCAAAACCATTCATTTCGGCTTCTGTATATTCTATGCCGTCCACTTTTTTTGTTCCAGAAAATGCAATGGCTATTTTAAAAGGATTGCCTTTATCTTCCAAAACACTATTAAGGGATTTGTAATATCTAATGGCAGATTCAATACTTTGGGTAATAACCATTGCCTTTGCTTTTCCCTTTAATCGTTTCTTATTTACGATTTGCGGTATAAAGTGGTCAAGGATTATCTCTGCTTTGGTCTGTATGGTTTGCTGATGCTGCTCCACAAAAGCACGTAATTTTTTTTGTGCCTTCTTAGTATCGAACAATGGATTCTCCTCAATGGATTTTTCAATTTCGTAATAACTTCTAAGCGTGGTATAATTTGCCAAAACGTCCAGAATAAAACCTTCCTCAATGGCTTGTTTCATGGAGTACAAATGGAAAGGTTTAAAGCTATCATCTTCTTGTTTTACTCCAAATTTTTCTAGGGTTATTGGTTTAGGGGTGGCGGTAAATGCCATATAAGAAGCATTGCCTCGCATTTTGCGTGCTTGCATTGCCCTTACTATATTATCCTGCACCTCGGTTTCATCTTCTTCTTCCGTTTGCTGCCCCATAGCTTGGTTCATTTTATCGTGGGCAGAACCACTTTGACTGCTGTGGGCTTCATCTATGATTACAGCAAAACGCTTGTCGCTTAAATCGGCTATTCCGTCTATAATAAACGGAAACTTTTGGATGGTGGTAATAATGATTTTCTTCCCTTGTTCTAATGCATCTCTCAACTCTTTCGAAGAGTAAGCAGGGGCAATAATATTTTTAACTTCCGAAAACTCCTTGATGTTCTCCCGAAGCTGTTTATCTAGCAAACGTCTATCGGTAACCACTATCACCGAATCAAATAAAGGATGTTCCATTCCTTTGCTGCCCGCTGCACTTTCGTTTTCTGGGTAGGCTTCAATTAATTGATAAGCCGCCCAAGTAATGGAATTTGATTTACCAGAACCTGCGGAATGTTGTATTAAATAGGTTTGCCCTATTCCATTTTTGCTTGCGTGATTTATAATGCCACGCACAACATCCATTTGATGATAACGTGGAAAAAAGAGTGTACGTGAACCTAAAGCATCTTTTTTAGTGCCATCCAAACGTACAAAATGCTGAATTATATTGGCAAGGCTGTCCCTTGTAAAAACCTCCTCCCACAAATAGGCTGTTTTATGCCCAAAAGGATTGGGAGGATTACCTTTCCCGTGATTGTTTCCTTTGTTAAATGGAAGGAAGAAAGTATAGTTGCCATTTAACTTTGTGGTCATATAAGCCTCATCGGTATCTACGGCAAAATGCACTACGCAACGTGCAAATTGTAATAAGGGTTGTTTTATATCCCTTTGGGTTTTGTATTGATGTTGTCCGTGAACTTTGGCATTTTGTCCTGTCCAATGGTTTTTTAGTTCCATGGTTACAATGGGCAACCCATTAATAAAAAGCACCATATCAATTTCCTCTCGGGGATTGTCCACAGAGTAACGAAGTTGTCTGGTGACGCTGAATAAGTTCTTCTCAAAGTTTTCTTTTACCGAGGCACTACTACTTGCCATAGGTAAATGATAGAATAAGGTAAAATGCGCATCATCTACCTCCAAGCCTTTTTTGAGTAAGTGAAGAATGCCGTATTTTTTAATCATTCTATCAAAGCGATTGAGAATTTTTAATTTCCAATCACTTTGTTTTTGTAGTTTCTCAAGCTCTTCTTTCTGGGTAGTTTCCAAAAATTGCCAAAAGTATTGCTCATCTAGGGCAAACTGCGCATTAAAATAATGCGGTTGCCCAATATAATAACCGTTGCCAGCACGATACAAGTTTCCTGCTTCATTTACGCCATCAACAGTGAGACCCTCGGCTTTTATTGCTTCAAGAGTTGTTCCTGTTAGTTGTTTTTCTATGGCGGCTTCTAGGGCTCGTTCGTTGGTTTGGCTATGCACTTGTATTTATATTTTTAAATGCTTCATCAATATTTGAGAAACTATCTATAATATTATTTTGTTTGTCAACTAAATCAAATTCAGCCGTTTCGCTGTTTAGTTCAATATAAAAAAGAGTTTTATTTATTTTTATTTCTAAACAAGGGATTTCATCCTCACTCTTTGCGTGAAGATAAGTTATATTGGAATTTTTGTTTTTTAAGTACCAATCATAGGTAAATAGCTCTACATAATATCCAAAAATTCGTGTACTTCCTAAGATATAGTATCCTTCATTTATTTTACGAATACATCTTTTCTTTGCATAATCCAATAACGCAGGGTTTAGGATAAACTTGATTAAATAATCCTCTTTTAAATTTTGAGTATCATCATCTATTATCCTATTTAAACTTGTGATTACATCCTGTTTATTGAAAAGTGAATTATTAATTATTTTATTTATAAAATGAAGTTTGTTTTTAAAGAAACGTCTCCAATTTTCATTTCTATTTCTTAACGTTCCTAAGACATTAGAATAAAACATTAAGTTTCTTCCATTTTGACTAAAACAATTACCTTGAGTTAGTAAGGTTCTAAATAAAAGAAAAGTCTTTTCGGTAAGCACTTCTTTTGAAAACAAAGCAGATACTTTTGCGCTTACGTCTTCAAACTTTTTAATTGATAATCCTTCTGGTTCTATTAGATTGAATATAAAACCTATTTGACCAAAAAAGTAATTATTATTTTCAGCTTCAATTAAACTATTTTCCCAATTTGAATCTGATGCTATTAATTTAGACTTGTAAATTTCTTCTTCTACTTGAGAAGTACTAAAGAAATCTACGTCTTTTGCATTTAAACTTTCAACTATATTATAAATAGAATCATTATCTCCAATCTCATCAATTATTTTATCTATAGATTGTGAGGCTTCAAAAAACAGTTTTGGGCTTTCAATTGGTGTATTATAAATTAAGTTAGAAATAACTCTTAACCATTGATAAAATGTCCCATCAATACTATTTCTTTTATCTATATAATTAAAAATGGCATAATTTAGAGTAATATCCCACCAAGTCATTTTCTCTATATCTTTATTGTTAAAGATAAATTTAGAAATGGATTTGTTTTCAATGTATTTGTTTAAAATTTTAGAAACTTTATCATCTAATTCATCAAATCTATTTAATTCAAAAACATCTAGAACTTTTAAATAACTATTAATTTTAAATTTAAAAAATACAGTAACATTAAAAATTGGGATTGGGTTTGTTTCTGAACCCCTTAAAAATGAAATCTCTGTTTTAATTTCATCAAAATTTTGATTTTCCTTGTTATTACCAAACTCTTTTAAATAATCTCCAAGAAATAATGTTTTAAAGTAATTTAAATACTCTACATCAACAGTTGCCTGCTCAATAGGTTTTCTGTCCCAAAAAATATCGTTCCATTTAATATCAAACTTGTTTTTCCATTTACTTACTGTTATATCTTTACTGCATTCCTTTATTAACCAAGCTTTAAAATTTTCGAAATTGGTAAGTTTTTTACCTCTTGCATTCATCTTTATATACAATTCGTCTGTAAGCTCAAAATCGTCTAAATCGAAAAAGTCAAAAGTGATTTTGTTGGCTTGAGTTAAACCATTCCAATAACCTTCAAAATTAGAAACGGAATCTTTAAAAACTTTATCAATTTCATCTATAACTGAAAGCATACTAATAACTGTTGGATCTTTTTTCCAGTCGGAAAAATAATTTTCATTATTAGATATTAATTCGCTTAACAAGTCATCTAAATTAGAAACTTTAAAAAAAGTCGTGGTTAATAATTGACAAAAGTCTTTTGCTCCAACTCTTGTTGCGTATGAAAACTTATTCAAGCTTTTAAGTTCATCTTCAAGTTTAAGATGCTGTACTAAATACCAATGCAATAGAAACAAAGTAGTTAATCTTTGTTGACCATCTAAAGGAATGAATGTAATTTTAACTGCTTCTTCTTTTGTTTGTTCTACTAAATTATAATCTATAGCTACTTCTAAATCTGAAGCATAATCTTGTATGGTTTTAAGTAATGCTTTTATATTACTTTTATTGCGTTCAAAAGCACTTAGGTTTTCCTTACCTAAAAGTTTACCGTAAATAAAATCGAGATGCAAAAATTGATGCTCGCTATTTAAACAATTAAAAATGTCTTTAACTATTTTTTGCTTTATAGTAGTTGCTTGCTTTCTACCATAGGTATAATCTCTTTGTATAATTGGTATTTCAATTCTACAATGTGCAATAATTTCCCAAAACGTATTATAAACTGGTTCTTTCATCTGTTATTTATAATATGGTTTTAATTGATTTTCTATAAATAACTTATAAGCTTGCATATCTTCTTTACCAAAAAAGGATTTTACAGTACTTTCTTTATCTGTTGTATAAATCTTAGAAAATACATTCTTTGTACATATTGGTATGTACACCATTTTTGTTTCGTTTTTACTATTTATGTATTTACCGTTTTGGTCTAATGTTAACAGCTCTTCTCTTTTTTCTAAAAAAGGTTTATTTCCAATTTTACTGTTTGTATTTACATCTAACAAAGCCAAATTAGAAATGCCATGTAAACCTAAATCGTTGGTAATAAGTTCTGTTAAATCTTCTAAAGCTTCTATTTGTTCTTTGCTTAACTTATTATCTTTTATTGATTTATCTGTATCTAGTTTAGTTGTAAAACTTAATACTTCTTCAATTTTTGAAAGAATATCTTGATTCTTTAAATCATTTAACTTGTAATACGCTTTATTTACATTTAACCATTCCAGCAAATGATTTACTGTTTTAAAATCTCTAGGATTTTGAGGATTAATATGCTCTACACTCCAATTTTGATTTTTAAATAAATTAAATGGAAATTTGTTTGAACTATTATTCTTTATGTAGTAATTAACATTTAAAAGCAATAATATATCTTGACTTTCTTTTCTGAATTTTTCATAATGCAGATTTTCTAATTTGTAAATCTCTACCTCCTTATTTTCTCTTTTTTTTGTTTTAGAAAAGGCTTTTTTAATTTTCTTTTCTAAAGCCATTTCAAATTCAGCTTTAGATTTATTTTTACTTAATTCTAATACATTTAATAATTTATCTAACCCACTCACAATTAAAAAGCCTACTAGGTGATACACTTTTTTGTTATCGTACCACTCTAAAAGCTTGTTAAATGTTTTCTTTAAAGATTTCCAATCTAAATCTTCTGCTGCTTTAAATTTATTTTCATAAAGCCTATATGAATATAAGTCGTCGTCTTTTTTAGGGTTTCTTTTATTAACGATATCTATAATAAAGTCAATGCGTGTGGCAGCATTATTATACTGTTTATTATCACAGATAAAGAACCAAAATAAATCGTCGTGCAATTTAGTTTCTATTTGGTCCCATTCTGTAGCTAGTTCTGTAGCTTTTAATTTTGCAACCTCTTTGGAGTGTTTGTTTTGTGCTTCAAGTATAAATAAGGCTTTTATTAACTCAGAACTTGTTAATGGTATTTTGCCTGCATTTAGGTTTAGAAATACCTGTTCTGGGATTAGCTTTAATTGGTTATTGTTGTTAGATGTTAATATATCGTACCAAATAACATTTACATTATTTTCTAATTTCTCCTGAAAACCAACAGTTATAATCTCGGGATCAGTAAACCATTTTTGAATATGAAAATACACGTGAAACAAATGGAAAATATCTACATTATTATAATCAGGATATTTAACTATAAAGTCTTTCCAAACTATATTATCAACTATAGTTTGATGTAGCGTAGCTAATTTAGTTTCTAAAAACGTTTTTGTTGCTGGTCTTGTTTCATACGAAATAGTATAAAAATGCTTTTGTTTTAAATAGTATAATAACAAATAGATACTAGTAATACGTTGTTGTCCATCTATTAACTCAATAGTGTCATCATCTTGCGTTTTAACTATAACTGGTTGTAAACAATATTTACCATCTATTTCTTTATGATCGTTTACATCGTTTAGTAAAGCTGTTATTTCTACATCTGTCCATTTGTAGCCACGTTGGTAATCTTTTACTACAAAGCATTTGTCTTGTAGTTTGTTTACAGGTATAAATAAGTTTTTAGTTTGACTCATACTAACACACCTTTACCTTCCCAGTTACACAAGAATTTATCAACCCCCCCATATACTTTATAAAATCTTCAACCTCCTGCTGTCTATACCAAATGATTATTTTAATTTTTTCTATACTCATTACTTATATTTAAAAGTATTTATTCAAACTTGAGATCTATCGATTTCAACCTCTTTTTTAGTCTCTTTTCGTGTTTGTTCAAAAAATAATTCGTTCTCCAAGTCCAAAATGGACTTTTATCCATTGCTTTATTTATATCCTGCATAAAGGAAAAATGCTTTCGTCCTAATTGATTTATTCCAACCTGAATTGTTTTTCTTATTTCCTTCTTTTTCTTAGAACTTATTTTTGAGTTACTGTCCAAAAAAAGTGTTTTGCCTTTAACGCGCATTATTACATCATCGCGCTCAATCAAAATATTGATAAGATTGTTTGCCTGAATATTCTCATATAGTCTAAAAATTTTTCTAAATTCCTTAAACTTTTTCTGTTCTAACTTCTCAAGAGCTAATGTTTTAAGTATTTCCTGTACATCTTTAATAAATGTATGATAGGAAAGAATATAATTTGCATACGCTATACTAATTTGTTCAAATGATGGCTTATGAATTGACGTCAATACAATTAAAGCCCCTTCATCCCTTTTATAGGTGTTGAAATAATCGACCTCGGCTTTCTCATAATCTTTATATCCCGTAAGCTTTGGAACACTATCTGACGATAATTCAATTAAAAAAAACTTATCTCTAGAACCTACTTCTTGCCACTGTTTTTTTACAACACTTGAGTTTTTTCTAAATGTTTCTGCCAGTCTTGATATAAAATCATATTTATCTAAAGTTTTATAAAGAAAATTAGCCTCATCAGGCTCCAATTCCTTTTTGCTAGATACTAACTGATGAAATCTACCAAACGTAACATTATTATCATAACCTTCTTCTTTTAAACGAGTATTATATAACACATCAGTAATTTCCACTAAGGTGGCCCAATTATGGGTGTCTTTTGTTCTTATTTGAACCTCAACCACCTTTCCACTCGTTGGTTCCGTTATATAAATGTGATATGCCTGATATCCAATATCCTTAGGATTTTCAAAATAATTTCTTACCTTCCCTCTTACTTCATAGCTTTCTAAAATTAGGCTTACCATTTTACTTGCAGATGCTTCATCCCCAAATATTATTCGAATACCAGCAACATCCCACATTCTGTTTAGTTGCATTTCAGGTTTACGGATAACCTTATCTATAATTGTGGTAATTCTTTTTAAACGAAATGCAATAATAGCTGACCGCTGAACTGTGGATTTATATTGTGTAAGTTCCTTAAAAGTTTTAAATAAAGGTTCTGTAAAGGAAAGTCGATGTGCTTGAAGTAAATTAAGGTCATCGTCAGAAATATGCTTGCCCTTACATTCACGTAAGCGTTCACCTAATCTTTTAATATCTCCGCCAGTATATTTCATACCTAACACACCTTCACCTTCCCCGTTACACAACTATTCACCAAACTCCCCTTATATTCCTTTAACTTCTCAATCTCCTGCTGTTTTAAACCAATGGCGATTTCTATTTTTTGGGAAGCGGTTTCTATATATGCTGAAATTTCTTTTTGTTCTGAAAATGGAGGAACAAAGGTTTTAAAAGCAAAGAAATTATCTTTAGAAATTGTATTTCTTAAACCTGTATATAAAGGTT
>CAXBDO010000021.1:0-14539 GCA_963974165.1 uncultured Aequorivita sp. | reverse complement strand
TACTAATTACCAATGAAGGCCCATTTAGCGGTGGAAGCGGCACCGTTACATATATAGCTGAAGATTACGCCACGGTGGCACAAAATATCTATAAAACCGTAAATGGCGCCAACTTGGGGAACATAGTTCAATCTATGGGCTTTCAGGATGATAATGCATATATAGTGGTAAATAATTCAAATAAAATAATGATTGCCAATAGGTATTCATTTAAAAGTGTAGACTCCATAACGGAAGGCGTTAACAATCCGCGCTATTTTATGGCCGCCGATGGCGACAAAGGTTATGTAACAAATTGGGGCGATCCTAATGACAACACAGACGATTATGTTTCTGTTTTGGATTTAAGGACCAATACTATCGCTACAAGCATTACCGTAGCTTTTGGCCCTGAAAGAATACTTGCTTATAATAACAAAATTTATGTGGCACATCAAGGTGGATACGGACAGAATAATCTAATTTCCATTATCTCGGGGAATGGTTTAGAAGGCACCATTACAGTTGGCGATGTGCCAAATAGTATGGTAATTTCTGGCAATACTTTATATGTGTTATGTGGCGGAAACCCTAATTATACAGGAAACGAAACGGCTGGATCTTTGGTAAAAATCGATCTTTCTAACGGACAAGTTACCAGCACATTTAATTTCAATACAACTGAACACCCTTCAAATTTAACAATGGATGGTACGAATCTTTATTATACTATGGACGGAAAGGTTTTTAAATTGAACAGTACTTCAATTTCATTGCCAGGAACAGATATAATTGAAGGCTTCTTTTATACTCTTGAAGCAAAAAATGGAATGTTATATGCAACAGATGCAAAAGATTTTGTCAGCAAAGGAGCGTTGTTAATTTTCGACCTTACAACAAACCAATTAATTCAGGAATTTCAAACCGGTATAATTCCGGGAGGAATTTATTTCAACGAATAATCTTACCCCCCATTCAATAAAAAATCCATTAACTGAAAAGCTAATGGATTTTTTTATGCTTACTATTTAAATGTTTAATGGCGAATGTTGAATGATTATTATGGAACGCTTAACGCCTCCCTTAATTGCTAATCATCTTGCCATTTATCGGAGAATTTCGTTTACTATCTGCAAATTCTTTCAATCGGGGAGCTTTCTTATTTACAGGCATTGGTCTGCCGGCGATTTCAAATAAGGCTGCGGCCAAAAGTGGTTCGTTTTCATCGCCCAATTCGCCTAAATTGAAATAATTTTCCTGTATTGTTATCTGCGGGAAAAGCCCATTTACAAAATCGGTGTTCCCGGCAGCATTTGCGGTTTTAAAAACCAATGGTAACATTGCGTATGTATGGGTCGGGTTTGCCTGGTTTCGGCTGAATTGTGGCGCAGGAGCGTCATATAATAAAAACGAGGCCTGAAACTTCCCGGTGGTTGTATCGCCCACTTGCACGGCATCTATATAAGGCTTTAGGCCATTTAGAACCAACTCGCTCGCAGAGGCCGATCTTCTGGTGGTAAGGATATATACCTGTGAAAGATTTAAACTGTTTATAGTGCTTCCATCACTAATGCGGTTGTCGAAGAGGCCATTCTCTGCATTTTCAGCTTGGCGATCTTCATTCCAGAATTCCTTGTAAAAAACTTGGCCGTTAAACTGCCCTGTAATCATGCTTGCAAGATCTGTAGCCGTTTCAACCGAACCGCCACCGTTATATCTTAAATCCAGAACAAGGTTGCTTACCCCTTCGGCTTTAAATTGCGCAAAGGCATTGTTAAGTTCAACGTCGTAATCTTTGATAAATCCGTTGTACATTAAATAGCCAATTTTAATTCCGTTTACAGTAAGCGTTTCGGCCTTAAAAACTGGATTTTCATTATACTGTACCTTATTTAATAGCACAGTTTCGCCAGTTGGAACAAAATTGGTTCCATCATAATTAGCAAGGCCAATAGTATAACTATCTGGGGCAAGAAGTTCGTTGAAATTGGTGTCGGTAATTTGTTGTCCATCAATAGTGGTAAACAAATCGCCTCTGCTTAAACCTTGCGTTTCGGCATCAGTATTAGGCAGGACGTAGCGTACATAGCCAAAAACGTTGCCGCTATTATCTGGATAATATACCAGGCCAAACTCCATTCCATTGCTAAGCGTAATACCACTTAAGGCATTTTCAATTAAAGTATAGTCGCTAAAAAGATTGCTGAAGCGATCCTGTGGCGACAATAAATAATTGAACAAAGTTTCAGGAGTTTCGTAATTGCTTAAAAAACTATTTAGGTCGTTCTGGTTTGCGAAGGCATCGTTTGCCAGTTCAGGAGTATCGGCTTTATATAAATAATAATAATTTAGTCCGCGATAAATAAAATTCTGAATTTCTATAGTCGAAGCCGTTTGCAGATTGTCATCCAGATCTTCAAAACAGGAAGCAAAAAGTAGGCTAACGGTTAATAGGGAAATGAAAATTTTTCTTTTCATAAATAGGTTTATTATAGTGTGCTGTTAGAACAGGGAAATTAGGGATTATATTGCAAAGGTAAAAATATGATTTTCTGGTCGAATAAATTTTGTGACTTTCATCTTAAGTAATATTAAGCACAAATTCACGAATGAAAAATATTAGGAATATGCTTTCAGGCAAACCTTGGAAAATATCAATGTAACAAAACTGATGCTAGTTCGTCATTTAAATAGACGGCACAATTACCACAACCAACCAAGATGGAAAAAACCGAGTTTATTAGCACCATAATGCCTTTTAAGGATAAGCTATACCGCTTGGCGAAACGGATTTTGGTATCGAAGGATGAAGCGGAAGATGCCGTACAGGAAGTGTTTTTTAAGCTATGGAACGGCAAACAGCAAATTGGAAACTATAAAAATCCGGAAGCCTTTGCCATTACGATGACAAAAAATTATTGTCTGGATAGATTGAAATCGAAACAGGCATCAAATTTGAAGATTGTACATAGCAATTTTCAAACTTCAGAAAACATTGAAGAGAATTTTGAAGCGAATGATGGGGTAGCCCTGGTTTTTAAGATAATGGAAACCCTGCCCGAACAACAGCGAATCGTGCTCCAATTGCGCGATGTGGAACAATTTGAATTTTCTGAGATCGCGGAAATGTTAGAGAGCAATGAAACCGCAGTAAGAGTGACCCTTTCCCGGGCACGAAAAACTGTTAGGGAAGCAATGATAAAAAATTATAACTATGGAATTGGTTAAAATAAAACAATTGCTGGATGCCTACTTTGAAGGCACTACCAGCCTTGCAGAAGAAAAATTACTGCGTGATTATTTTAGTAAGGACGAAGTAGATACAGACCTACTTCAATATCAACCTATTTTTAAGGGATTGAAAGCCGCAAAAGCAGAACGATCTGAAAGGACTTTCAATTTTGGGGAGCCTAAAGCCAAAACTATAAAGACCTATTGGTATTCGGTAGCCGCGATGCTTATAGTTGCGATAGGAGTTGGAGCTTTTTATTTTACGCAACCTCAATATACCCAAGAAGAAAAAGAAGCTTTAGCAGCATTTGAAGAAAGTAAAAAAGCAATGTTACTGCTTTCAGAAAACCTAAACAGAGGGGCAGAGCAACTTAACTTAGTAGAGCAATTCGAAAATACAAAAGACAAAATCTTTGAATAATTTGTCAATTCAACTAATAATATAATAACCATAATCAATTTTACGATGAAAAAATTTGCAATAGTAATAGCATTGGCCCTTGCGCCCTTGGTTTCATTCGCACAGAATGCTTTTGATTCCTTTGAAGATGAAAAGGATGTAACCTCAGTAGTGGTTACCAAAAATATGTTCAAACTTTTGAGCAAGATGGATTTAAATTCTGCCGATCCGGAAGCAAAAGCATATTTAAAAATGGTGAACGACCTGGATAATATCAAGATTTATACTACCGATAATCCGAACGTTGCGGAAAAAATGGAGCTAGCCGTTTCAAAATATCTTGCCGCTACCAAAACCTTGGGCGAATTGATGCGCATTAAGGAAGATGGAAGAAATATTAGGTTCTATAGCAAGGAAGGCAAAAGTGAGAATTTTGTTAGCGAGTTGCTAATGCATATGGACGGCATAGTAGATGGAAAACCCATTACCGTAATTATGAGCATTACCGGAAATATTGATCTAAAGCAAATTTCAAAACTTACTGAAGATTTAAAAGTTCCGGGCAGCGAGGAACTTAAGAATATAGACAAAAGGAAAAAACAATAATATGGTATTCGTAAAATATGTTACTGCCTTTGCTTTAGGAATCTTGGCGCTTACCTCCTGTAGCGACCCATCACTCCAAAAGTATTTGGTTGAAAAACAGGACGACGATAAATTTGTAAAAATGGATATAGCTGCCAGCTTGCTCCAAGGAAGAAATAGCAATTTCACCCAAGAGGAAAAGGAAATCCTAAATACAATTAAGAAGGTTAATGTTGTGGCATATCCTTTTGTAGATGGCGATACGGCCGAATATAAAAAGGAACGCCAAGAATTAAGAACTATTTTAGATCAAGAACAGTACAAAGAACTAACTCGTATTAAAAGCGACGATTGGAATGCTACGCTAAAATACACTGGCGACGAAGATGCCATTGATGAGGTAATTGTTTTTGCCAGCGATGATTCTAAAGGTTTTGCGGTTTTTAGGTTATTGGGTGAAAATATGCGCCCAGACCAAATGCTGAAACTAATGGAATCTGCCGAACGCGGCGATTTGGATGTATCCAAATTTGAAGGTTTCGGCCAGATATTTAAGGATTAAATTGTTGATTAATAGTTGAAATTGGCTTCTTCCGAAATTTGGTTGAAGCCTTTTTTTATTTCAAAAAAATAACCACGAAATACATAATTATGTCTGTGTCTTCGTGGTTTTAAGATATTTATTTATCGCTTTGAAATTGAAACCTTAAATCCCTGTGTAGTTTTCTGGGGTAATGTTTCGCATTTCCTGTTTTACGCTTTCAGCTATCTCTAATGTTTCAATAAAATCTGCGATGGAAGTTTGATTAATGCGCTCATTAGTGCGGGTTAAACCTTTTAAGGCCTCATACGGATTTGGATACCCTTCTCTTCGAAGTATGGTTTGAATGGCTTCTGCCACAACTGCCCAATTATTTTCAAGGTCTTCCTTGAATTTTGGCTCGTTCAACAATAATTTGTTCAAGCCTTTTAAAGTTGAATGAAAGCCAATTAAGGTATGGCCAATGGGAACCCCAATATTTCGCAAAACTGTACTATCAGTAAGGTCGCGCTGCAATCTGCTTATAGGAAGTTTTGCGGAAAGATGCTCAAAAATGGCATTTGCAATTCCTAAATTACCCTCGCTATTTTCAAAATCTATTGGGTTTACTTTATGTGGCATGGCGCTTGAACCTACTTCGCCAGCCTTAATTTTTTGTTTGAAATAATCCATAGAAACATAGGTCCAAATGTCTCTGTCCAAATCTATTAAAATTGTATTTATTCTTTTTAAACAATCAAACAATGCGGCCATATGGTCGTAGTGTTCAATTTGCGTAGTAGGGAAGGAATGGTGAAGGCCGAGTGTGTTTTGTACAAACTTTTTACCAAAAGCCCTCCAATCTATATTAGGGTATGCAACTTTGTGTGCATTGAAGTTTCCGGTGGCACCCCCAAACTTTGCGGCACTTTTAATATCGTTCATTAAGTTGAACTGTTCCTCAATTCTAACCACAAACACTTCAATTTCTTTGCCCAAGCGCGTTGGTGAAGCTGGTTGCCCATGGGTGCGCGCAAGCATGGAAACATTTGCCCAATCTTCTGAAAGCGATTTCAATTTCTCTTTCAATTCCATTAATAGCGGTACGTACACATTGTTAATGGCATCTTTCAGTGAAAGTGGAATTGCGGTATTGTTTATGTCCTGTGAAGTAAGGCCGAAATGGATAAATTCCTTATACTTTTGAAGGTTTAATGCATCAAATTTTTCCTTAATAAAATATTCAACTGCCTTTACATCGTGGTTGGTTACTTTTTCGGTATCCTTAATCGTTACGGCATCGGTAACCGAAAATTCCAGATAAAGGTTACGCAGTTTAGGGAAAAGGTCGCGGTCAAAATCTGCCAACTGCGGTAAGTCCAGTTCTACCAAAGCAATAAAATATTCAATTTCTACCTGCACGCGGTAACGGATGAGCGCTTCTTCAGAAAAATATGGAATTAGGCTTGCGGTTTTAGAGGCATATCTGCCATCTATAGGTGAAATTGCTTGTAAAGCGTTGGTGTACATGGTTTAAATTTTAAAAGCGCAAAGATACAAAACGCTACCGAGTTATGCCGAAAGGGTTTCATTAATAAATTTTTCAGGATTAATAATGATTTTAAATTTTTAAAATAAAGAAAACGCAATTTTTTAAGAATAGGATTAGTTAAAATTTACGTTCCATTACTTATTTTATGATTTTGTTGGGCAAAAAGATTTTAATGCTGTTGTATTTTTAATATTGAAAAAGAAAAATAGTATTAATTAAAAACAAAAAAAGCTATGAGTACACAAAATCAAAATCAGCAAAGGAACCCTCAAAATCAACAATCCAATCAACGGGATCCACAAAACAGACCACAGAACCAACGCAGCCAAGAAGAAGAAGAATAGGCGTGGGGAAAAATGTGTTTGAATTAGCGAATTTTGTATCCGGATTTTGGATACTTCGAAACCCCTAACTCATAATTTTTGTGAGAGAGGGGTTTCTTATTGGTTATACTTTCCTAATCCAAACATATTTTTCCAGTAGTATAAATGCCTAAAAAATTTCAGGAAAATTAAAATTTCGAATTAAATATTAGAACGATGAGCGATACAAAAGACAGTCCAAAACACAGCACGGGCAAAGGGGCGCAAGCCGAACACCACAATACTTCAGATGAGAAGAGTTATGTAGAAAACCCTAAAGAGGAAAAGGAGGATAAAGCTGAAGAGGGAGATTATTTAGAGAATAAATGGAAACAGATTTCAGACGATTTTAAAAAAACATATAAAATGGATGTAAGCGATTCTGAATATAAAGGCGAATCGTTTTCTGATACTTTGAAGAATTTAGAGACAAAAACAGGAAAATCTAGAGCTAAACTGGAAGAAGAAATTAGAAATTGGCGCCATAAAAAATAAACCATTCAAAACTGAATGTTTATGCGTTAAAAATTGACTTTTTTGAGTTAAGCAAACTTACAGGTTTTGTGTAATTTAGCCTTGAAAAGATTAGCTATGAAAGAGAAAACCCCGACTGAAAATTTTTCAGCGGGGTTTTTTTATTGGTTTCTGTGTTTCCGGAAATCGGAAGGCGAAATATTGTGTTTTTCCTTAAATATTTTAGAAAAATAGCTCTTGCTGCTTAAACCAATGGTATTTACAATTTCTGAAATTGTTAAATCTGTTCGGGTTAGCAGTTCGTAAGCGGTATCCAATCGCTTTTTTTGCACATAATTGTTTACCGTAGTGCCGTACAAAACCTTAAAGCCGTGTTGTAGTTTATTGATATTTAGGCCAGCATCCTTTGCCAAGAACTCGACAGTTGGTATTTGGGCAATATTGGTTTCAATTAAGGTTGCTATTTGGTGAATTTGTTTCATTTCGGAAGAACGCAATAAAGTGCGATTGCTCTCTTCAATTTTATCGTCTTGGTACTGTAGAATTTGATGTGTCAAAATTTGGTAAGCCAAACCTTCCAAAAATAATTTTCGAGTAAAATTTTCGGCATCAAATTCGGCCATTTCGTTAAGGATAGTCGAAATGTTGAGACTATAATTGCCGTTATAATAAAAGGCGTCATTAGCCTTTATATCCTTAAAAAGTTTTAGAAGCTCATCGTCCAGACTATTAATGTCGCATTCCATTTTTGTCTGAAATTTTTCACGGTCAATTTCAAGACTGTTCACTTTTGTTTTTTCATTCGCCTTAAAAAAAAGCACATGGCCATTTTGTTTGCTGCTAGCTACAATGGCACTTTGATATTGGTTAATATCGTGAAGATTTTTTTCATTTTTGAAGCGATGCTGCAATTTACCATTTATTGTATAAAGAAATTTGAGGGGGTGGATGTTACTTACAACGAAATGAATTTCCAAATCCTCGTTTAACAAACAGTCGTACTGTATAAGCCCTAAGCCGCCATCAAAGTTAATGCCCCGTATACTGCCTTCGCCAACTCCCGAAGGAATTTGCAGTAGGTATTCCCCACAATTTTCTGAATAAGGAGTGTTAAAAAATGCGGCAATATCCCTAATAACTTCTTTAAGGGGAAGTGAATTTACCTGAATACAATTCATGGAGTAGGTTGTTTTTTGTAGCAGCAAAGTAACACTTACAATTGAATTGAATTAGCACATTTGCCAAAATTATTATTCGTAAACCAATCTTTGGCGCACGTAAAGAAAGCAATTGGCCCGGCTTTTTAATAGTCAATTTTATATGTTGTTACTCGTAATATCTTTTTCGTTTTTTTCGGCGAGACAGAATTATTGAAAACAATAGGCAGGCGCCAAAAATATAAAATGCAATCTTGGCGGATTCAATGGGGCCAAATCCAAGACCTAAAAAGCCAAGGACGGCCGCTACAACTGTAAGAAAAAGGAAAAGGATGGACCACATCATGTTGAGGAGTTTAATGGTTAGTAAGAACTTAAAAATCAATTTACTAAAGATATGGAAATCAAGGAATTTCCTGTACTGATATGCCATCTTTTTTAACTCATTTCAAGAAATTAAGTGGAATATGTCCTAAAATTGGAACTAAAAAGTAAAATTGTTTACAACTAAAAAAGCATTAAAGTTCTTCCAAAGCTGGTACTGTAAACTTTTCGATATCCCAATTTGCACTTTTGGCACCTGCTTGGTAAGCAGACTCTAAAAATGCTAGTAAATTTTTTCTGGGGTCAGAAAGTGTAATCAATTCATTGTATTTTAATATAGCCATCGGGCTGCCGTTATTGTCAATCCACATAGCATTTGTAGGCTCTAAATTTTCTTTATTCAGACCATCTGGGGCTGGGAAAGTATATGAATAAAAGGCGGGTTCCTGCATGTTTTTGTCGCCTGCCCAAAATCCAAAACTAATGCATTCATGCGTATAGGCATCTTTGTCTGAAAGCCGTGCTTCTGCAGGCATAGGTGGCGCTTCCTTGCCAGAAAATCGCGTAACTGCCAAATCCATGGAATGCCAATACAAATGTACGGGACAAGTTTTTCCGTAAAACCGACCGCTAAATTCCTGAAAAACATCATCTACCCAGAGTAAAATCCGCCAGAGCTTCTTAGTGTATTCTTTGTCGTAATGTTTGTATTCGGTTATTTCGCCAAATTGTTTTTCAATTCCCAGATCGAAAGGAACATCTACAATGGAAACAGGAATATCCAGTTTTTTTAAAATACCCATCAATTTTTTATAAAAATCGGCAACGGTAAGTTTGGTGTGCAAATCGAAACTTTCATATTCCCCTTTACTAGTAGTTACTTCCAAAAGGTGTTTATTCACATTTAAGGAAAGTTCAAACTTATCCATCCCGTGGTTATATGGAATTGGCCCAGTGGTAAAACCTTGATAGCTTACATATTCGGTTATATACCACCAATGGTTTTTTCGGGGTGTCAATTTCAAACGGATTTTTCCGAGTATCTGTAAAAATAGATGTAAGGTAGTTTTCTGTTGTTCATTGCCTACGTAATCTAACTTGGGTAATGCGAGAGAATTTTCCATTTGAAGTTAATTTTAAAGGTTACCAATGTAAATATATCTGAAATCGAGCTCTTTCAAAACAAGAAATGTTGAATAAACATCAGGTTTTCAAATACATACAAATTAAAGTTACAATGCTAAATACTTTTTGGCATTGATATATGATAAGAAATTACACAGGAAAATTAAGTGCCCCTTTATTATTTTCAGATTAATTCGAATGGGAAATGACTGCAGAGCTAATTTAGAAAGCGTAACCAGCATTAAAGAAAACTCCGTTCATTGTTGGCGTTATTTCGGTAACTATATAATTAGATTTTACCTTTATTTTAAGGCCTACACCCATATTTAGCGTTGGAAAGAACACAAACTCTTTTTGGCTACCCACATTAATATTGTCCTCAATTACATAATCGGTCATCATTAAAGCCGCTGCGCCTACTCCAAAATGTCCGTAAGGAATAACTTGTTTTGCATCAGTTTGGTAATGTATACCAACGGGAATAATATTCAGCATCTGCCAAATATAATTTGAGGTACCATTAAAGCTATTGTACTTTTCGCTATCCCAACCTCGACTATGATTGTAATGGTTGTAAACCACTCCACTTAAAAATGAAAATTGATTGGTCTTATCAACAAATGTCTTATTTCTATATACTGCAAGTCTAAATCTTATTTCGTCCTGCTCAAATTCAAAAGGACTTCCAACCAAAACAGTATATGTGTAATCGTAAGGTTCTTTGTAGGTGGTAATCGGAAATTCCTCCTGAGAGGTTTCGTTAAATGCAATAATTTCTTTCCTTAGGGAATTATCGCTAAATTTTAATTTTTCGTAGTTACGCGACTCCAAATTTAAATCATGTTTTACAAAGGCCAGATGGTTTTTAAATTTTGTATCCTTTCTTGAATAGGTTTTGCCATCCTGTTTAATTTCGGTTTTCTTTGGTTTTATAAGTCTTGCTTGGCGATCAGATTCATTATTTATTACAAAATAGTCTTTTGTATTATTCTTGTTTTTCCGCCAAACCAGAAGATCTATTTTGCCTTTCACCAGCTGTTTTGCAAATACAAATGAACTGTCCTGGACAATTTTATTGTGGTTGGAAACTTTCATTCGCTTAAAGGTTCTACCATTTTCAAAATTAAAACCAACCAACTGGGAAGGATTGTAATTAGTAACCGAAACATCGGTTAGGTTCTTTTTAAAGGAAATATTTTCAGATAACTCAGCATCTAAATCGTATTGAATGTATCCTTGGATGGTATCCAGTTCGGTAGTTATAACATAGGCGGGCTTATATTCATTTTGAGCGTAGAACTTTTGGCCCATTAACATAGCTAATAGGCAAAAACTAAAAATTGATAATTTCATGTAAGGTGAAAATAATTTGGGGTTAGGTGGTTTAAAATTTAATCAAAGAAATTTTCAGTTTTCTTTTTATGAAGGGATTAAATATAAATACTTTTATTTTTTAATTTCAGATTCTAAAAGCATTAATATTTTTTCGTTCAATTTTAAACATCTTTCCTGAATAATAAGAAGAAGGGTCTGGTTTACAATATTGTTTTCAATTAGGTTCTCGAACTCCAGCGACTGCAACATTTCATTATTATTTACGGCAAAACCCGATTCCGGAAAATTGATCTGTCTTATTTCCTTGGCCGTTGTACGTGCATCAGAATTTAACCAACTCCCATTTTTAATAATGAATTGTATTGTTGCTTGGTTAAAACCATAACATACTTGCTCTCGGGCCTGCAATTTCTCCAACGTAGGTAGCCAAGATGAAAGTGAATTGCGCAATTCATCATTATCAATTATTCTCAGGTTGCCAGAGTTTATCAATTCCAAAAGAAATCCGTTTTGTGGCGAATATAATGGAGTGCTAACCACTTGTTCCAAAGTATTGTCGAGATCAAAACATTCCGAATAATTTTTGCCTGTATAACTTAGAATTTCCAGACAACTGTTTCGGTACTGTTTTAAAGTTTTAATATTTCGCTCGGTTTCAGATAGGTTGAATTCGAAATCCAATTTTAAATTTACGAGCGACTTATGTTCCAGTTTTTTCTGCTTCAGGTTGTCGTTGTAATTATTTAATTGCAGCGCAATTAGAATTCCGATTACTACCAGGGTAATTTCGCCAATGGCATAAATTAAATATTTGCTGAATTTGTTTTCGTTCAGAAGCCCTTTCCGAATTTGCTTGAAAAAACTTATCATAACAAGCTTATTTCCATAAAGGTAGGAAAATATTTTACTGAATTTTCAGAAAAATAAAGCAGAATTAAATGCAGAAATAAAATGATTTCCCCAATGTAAAAACTGTGGAATAGGGCTGCATTTCAGCAATAGAAATAATCGCAGATTATGAATTTTATTAAGAAATATGGAAATTGTGGCGATGTTAAAATGCAATATTTACAAACGGAATTATTGCGCTGGAGTAAATACTTTCATCTTCGTCGTATAGCACATTATATTTGGCGCCGAGGCTAATCTTTTCGGTAATAAAATATCCGGCACCTAAGAAGAGCGCCGAATCCCAAAAACTTGTATCGCTGCCACCAATATCAGATTTTGCCGAAACCCTTAGCTGAACAAATTCTGCGAGCGTCAATATTTTTTTGGTAGGTTTATATTCAAAGATTGAATTTGCGCCATAGGAAGTTGTTGTCTGTACATCCTTAATTGAAAGGTAATTGAATTGCACCCCAACGCCAACGGCAAGCTTTTCATTGAAATTATAGGTTAAATGAGGCGCAACACTAATGTTAGTACCGCCAACAAAATTGAGTCCGAAGCCCGTACCAAATCGCAGCTTTTTCTCAATTTTAATATGTGTGGTGTCTACTTTTTCGGTTTTAATGCTATCCGTTTTTGTTTGGGAATAGGAATTGAAACTAAATACAAGTAGCCCCATTACAACTGTCATTTTAAAAAAGTTTGTAGTTAGTTTCATAATGCTGATATTATTTGGTTAGTCTGTCTACTTAATAGAGTTTAAGTGACTGACTACTAAGCTACGGAAATTAAATTAATTTTTTAGGGAAGTTAATTAAGCCATGCTATTCTGTGTAAGCGATTTTTGAATTTTGATAATTTCACCGGTCAATTCGCTCCAGGGAGGAGCATTTAAGGAAAGTTGCTTTTTTACATTTCCATATTTTCCTTTGTGGATTAATACAAGGTTGTAAGAATTAAAAATGGAGTGATTGTTATACTGAATTGCAACAAGTTCAGCTTCCGGAATTTTAAATTTCTCTTTTTGTGAAATTATGGAATAGGTTTCAAAAATGTACACGCCATCTTTTGAAGTAATAGCGGTAAGCAATTTCGCATTATACACAATTCCAATAATTAAGGTAAAAACAAATATTAGAATGCCGTATATGTTGGTCTCGGCAATTAAATACAGTCCTGTTATCACTAATAGCCCCACCGCTAATTGGGTTAGTTTTTGTTTTTGGTATTTTCTGATCAACGTAAATAAATTTTATTTTAAAACCGCGCTAAACCGCGCCATCTATAATTTCCTGTACCACTTCTGGATCTAATAGGGTAGAGATATCGCCCAGATTATCTGTGTCTTTTTCTGCAATTTTTCGCAGAATCCGGCGCATAATTTTGCCACTTCGGGTTTTAGGAAGACCGCTGGTAAACTGTATTTTATCGAGTTTGGCGATTGGGCCAATATGTTCTGTAATAATTTGGTTTATTTCCTGTCGCAGATTGTCGTGCACGCGGGTTTCGCCAATTTCCTTTAAAATAACAAAGCCGTAGAGCGCATTTCCTTTTACGTCATGCGGGAAACCCACAATGGCGCTTTCTGCCACGGCCGGGTGTTCATTTACGGCATCTTCTATGGGCGCAGTGCCAAGGTTGTGGCCAGATACAATTATAACATCGTCTACGCGGCCCGTAATGCGGTAGTAACCCGTACTATCGCGAAGTGCGCCATCGCCGGTAAAATATTTATTTTCGTAAGCTGTGAAATAGGTTTCGCGATAGCGCTCGTGGTTGCCCCAAATAGTGCGCGCCATTCCTGGCCATGGGTATTTAATGCACAAACGCCCATTCACCAGGTTTCCTTTAAGTTCTTCGCCATTTTCTCCCATTAAGGCGGGTTGAATTCCCGGCAACGGCAAGGTGGCATAAGTAGGTATAGTAGGTGTAGAGTAAGGAATGGGCGAAATCATGATTCCTCCAGTTTCGGTCTGCCACCAAGTATCTACTATTGGGCATTTTCGTTTGCCAATATTTTCGTCGTACCAATGCCAAGCTTCTTCGTTAATGGGTTCGCCAACGCTTCCTAATATTTTAAGCGAAGACAGGTCGTAATTTTCCGAAAAATCCAATCGCTCCTTCGCCAAAGCGCGAATGGCGGTAGGCGCAGTGTAAAATTGGTTTACTTTATGTTTTTCTACCACTTGCCAAAAACGTCCAAAATCTGGATAGGACGGAACACCTTCAAACATCAGTGTGGTTGCGCCATTGGCTAATGGCCCATAGACTATATAGCTGTGGCCGGTAATCCAACCTATATCTGCCGTACACCAATACACATCATCTTCCCTATACTGAAATACATTTTTAAACGTATAGGCCGTATAAACCATATAACCCGCAGTGGTGTGTACCATGCCTTTGGGTTTGCCTGTAGAGCCTGAAGTATATAAAATAAACAATGGATCCTCCGCATCCATAATTACCGGCTCGCACTCTTCATCTGCCTCATCAAGCAATGGTTGTAACCATTTATCGCGATTGGGTTTCATTTGTATCTCACTATTAATTCGTTTTGCCACCAAAACCGTTTCTACACTGGGGCAAGCTTCCAAAGCTTCA
>CAXBDO010000020.1:0-15040 GCA_963974165.1 uncultured Aequorivita sp. | reverse complement strand
TTCTGGGCGACGCTTCATTATTGACAGATAAAAAATATGATATAATAATTGCCAACATCAACAGAAACATACTTTTGAACGATATGGAAGCCTATAAAAATTGTTTGGGCAAAGGCGGGGAGTTATATTTAAGCGGATTTTATGTGGAAGATTTGCCAATAATAAAGGAATCCTGCAATAATCTAGGTTTCACTTTCGTTGAAAATAAGGAAAAAAATAAATGGGTTGCCGCAAAATTTGTAATTTAGTAATAGCTAAAGTTTTGACTCCCAGATTAATGAAATAATAAAAAATACGTTTTGAGTACCAAAGAAAAAATACAGGAAGATAGATCGGTTGATGTAAAGGAGCGCAACCTAAATGAAATTGTACTTTACAATGATGACGTAAATACCTTCGACCACGTTATAAACAGCTTAATTTTCGCTTGTGAACACACGCCGGAACAAGCCGAACAATGTTCCATTATAGTGCATTTTAAAGGAAAATGTACAGTAAAGACGGGTGAGTTTAATGATTTAAAGCCGCGTTGTAGTATGCTATTGGAAGCTGGCTTAAGCGCCGAAATTGTTTAATACCATTCAAAATAAATTCCAGAAAGTATAACTGCAATTATTAGAATAATTAAAACTGTTACTATAAAACCTGCCCCAAAGCGGGTTTTTTTATTGTCTTGAAGAATAAAATCTTTATCGCTTTTATTGTCGGAATCTTTAACTATCTTGGTCATATCGAGTGTTTATAAGACCGAAATTAAATAAAAGGAAATAAAATTTTCTAAAATTTACCATAAAAAAAACCACGTTGAAGAACGTGGTTTTTAACTTGTGACCTTGCCAGGATTCAAACCTGGAACCTCCTGAGCCGTAATCAGGTGCGCTATTCAGTTGCGCCACAAGGCCAATTTAATATCGCTTTTAGCGGGTGCAAATATATTTCTTTTTAAATTGCAAGACAAATAATACGAAGGAAAAAATGGATTTATCGAAATATATTAGAAATATAGAACATTTTCCCAAGGCCGGGGTCAGTTTTAAAGACATTACTCCTTTGCTTGCAGACAGCGCTGCGGTAGAAGACTGTGTAGAGCAGTTGCTAGTTTTAATAGGCGATAACAAGATAGATAAGGTTGCGGCCATAGAGTCGCGTGGCTTTTTCTTCGGAACACTTTTGGCGCAAAAGCTTAATGTAGGTTTTGTACCCATCCGTAAGCCCGGCAAGCTTCCATACAAGACATTAAAGGAGCCGTATGAGCTTGAATATGGAATGGATGCGTTGGAGATTCATGAAGATGCAATTAAAAATGGCGAACGTGTCCTACTTCACGATGATGTTTTGGCAACAGGCGGAACGGCTAGGGCGGCTTGCAAATTAATAGAAAGTTTGGGTGGGGTTGTGGTGCAGTGTAATTTCTTGCTCGAAATTGAATTCTTAGAAGGAAGTAAAAAGCTTCGGGGCCGTTCGGTACAGTCTTTATTAAAATATTAGTCCAAACTATTTTTAGTTACCCATAATTTATAGGCGAAAATTGCCATCTGAAATTTGCTAGCCTTTTCAAGATTTACGCCTTTCTGGGTAAAACTTGGCAATACCTTTTTATTTACCCTGGACAGGAATTTAAAAAACTTCTTTTTCATCGTTGTCAATATTTCATATGAAATTAAACAATTTGGAAGTGCCCTCTTCAAAAAATCAAGTTAAAAACTAAGCAGGGGGCAATTTTGCCATTTCAATATTATCTTCCTAATTAATTAGCCAATGATTCTTTTTGGCATTTAGTATCTTCGCGCACATTTAAGATTTATGGATTATTTACTGCTTTTTTTAGGTTTGGTTTTATTGGTTGTGGGAGGAGAATTTTTGGTTCGTTCTTCGGTAGCCCTTTCTTTTAAATTACATCTTTCAAAAATGGTTATCGGGCTTACAGTAGTTTCATTTGCTACTTCCGCCCCTGAACTTTTGGTGAGTCTTCAAGCTGCGCTTAACGGTTTTTCAGATATTTCCCTAGGAAATGTTTTGGGGTCGAATATTGCCAACATTGGTTTGGTATTGGGAATTACCGCTATAATTTCCCCCTTAGCAATAGACAAGGATTTTTACAAGTTGAATTGGCCCGTAATGATGATTGTTTCATTGGCGCTCTATTTTATTCTTGATAGTGGCAGAATAATTAGTAGAACCGAAGGCGTTGCGCTAGTACTTATGCTCTTTGTATTTCTTTGGATTTTAATAAAAAGGGCCAAAGGTCAGCGGGAAACAATGCCTGTGGATGATGGTATTGATGAAGGGTTGTCCAAAACCTCTAATTTTAAAATTATTGTATGGTTGCTTATCGGTGCTGTTTCGCTTTATGCCGGTAGCGAATTTTTAGTGAGCGGTGCTGTGTCGCTGGCCGAACAGTTTGGTGTTAGCGAACGTGTTATTGCGGTAACAATGATTGCCGTGGGCACGAGCATCCCCGAATTGGCGGCTTCTGTAATTGCAGCATTAAAACAGGAAAAGGCTATTTCGCTCGGTAATTTAATTGGCTCCAATATATTTAATATCTGCTCTGTTTTGGGAATTACAGCCATAATTCAACCCATTGCTGTTAAAAGCGAAGAAGTCCTTTCGAACGATATTTTCTGGATGATTGGTTTTGCCGGTGTATTAATGCCCCTGGCATTTTTACCAAAAGCATTTCAACTGGGCCGAAAAAGGGGTGTTTTATTGCTTTCGGCTTACGCCATTTTTATAGGGTATACTATTCTTTCGTAAATTTCATTTTACCAATTTTAATTAATTTTTAGGGGGTCTTCCAAAAATTAATGCGTTTTTAAGGGAATTATATTAAATAAAATAGGGGGTGAATCTATTTTATTTATATTTTTGCACGGTAAAACCATAAAACATAGTTATGCCGACTTTAAGATTCTTTGCTATTAAGGAAACCTTTAATAGAGTTCCCGTTCCTGTTACCGAACCAGAAAGACGTTCTGAAATTTTCGGAAAAAACGTTTTTAATGAAGCTGCTATGCGGCAGTATCTTACCAAAGATTCATTTAATAGTGTAATGGACGCTATTGAAAAAGGATCTAAAATTGACCGCCATATAGCCGACCATATTTCTACAGGAATGAAGGAATGGTCTATCGCGAAAGGCGCTACACATTATACACACTGGTTTCAACCTTTAACGGGAGCTACTGCAGAAAAGCATGACGCCTTTTTTGAAACTATGGAAAACGGGCAAGCTATTGAAAAATTTGGCGGCGGACAGTTGGTTCAGCAAGAACCGGATGCATCAAGCTTTCCGAACGGGGGAATCAGAAATACTTTTGAAGCGCGTGGTTACACAGCTTGGGATCCTACTTCGCCTGCATTTATTTATGGTACCACACTTTGTATTCCAACTGTTTTTGTTTCCTATACAGGAGAGGCTTTAGATTATAAAACCCCGTTATTGCGTGCATTGCTTTCTATAGATAATGCCGCAACTGCAGTAGCAAAGTATTTTGATAAAAACGTAACTAAAGTAAATGCTACCCTAGGTTGGGAGCAGGAATATTTCTTGGTGGATAGTGCTTTGGCATTGTCTAGACCAGATATCACTTTGGCTGGAAGAACCCTCTTGGGGCACTCTTCTGCAAAAGGCCAGCAATTGGACGACCATTATTTTGGTTCCATTCCGGCACGTGTGCTAAACTTTATGCGCCATTTGGAAACCGAATGTATGTTATTGGGTATTCCAGTAAAAACGCGTCATAACGAAGTTGCGCCAAACCAATTTGAATTGGCGCCTATTTTCGAAGAAACGAATTTGGCCGTAGATCACAATTCATTATTAATGGATTTGATGCACAAGATTGCCGAAAAGCATAATTTTAAAGTTCTTTTCCACGAAAAACCATTTGCAAATGTAAACGGAAGTGGGAAACACAATAACTGGTCTTTGGCTACCAATACTGGGGTGAATTTATTGGGTCCTGGTTCTACGCCAATGAAAAACCTTCAATTCTTAACCTTTTTCATAAACACCCTAAAAGCTGTTAATGAATACGAGGAACTGCTAAGGGCATCTATTGCAAGTGCTGGAAACGATCACAGATTAGGTGCAAATGAAGCTCCTCCGGCAATTATTTCAGCATTTATTGGTTCACAGTTAACCGATGTTTTGGATGAATTGGAAAAAGTTACCAGCGGCAAACTTTCACCACAAGAAAAGACAGACCTAAAACTAAATGTAGTCGGTAAGATTCCAGAAATTTTATTGGATAACACTGATAGAAACCGTACTTCACCTTTTGCCTTTACAGGAAATAAATTTGAGTTTAGGGCTGTAGGTTCAACCGCAAACTGCGCTAACCCAATGACTGTGCTTAACGCGATTGTTGCAAAACAACTTACAGATTTTAAAGTTGAGGTAGACGCGCTTATCAAAAACAAGAAAATGAAGAAGGACGATGCCATCTTCAATGTTTTAAAAGAGTATATAAAAGATTCAAAAAGAATTCGTTTTGAAGGCGACGGCTACGGGGAAGCTTGGGAAAAGGAAGCTGCAAAACGCGGATTGAGCAACTACAAAACCACTCCACATGCCTTAAAGGCAAAAATTTCAGAAAAATCTATTGCTCTTTTTGAAGAATTGGGCATTATGAGCAAGGTTGAACTTGAGGCCCGCTATGAAATTGAAATGGAAGATTACGCTATGCGTATCCAGATTGAAGGACGTATTTTGGGAGACATTGCCAGAAACCACGTAATTCCTACAGGTATTCAATATCAAAATATTTTGATTGAAAATGTACAGGGTCTTAAAAACATCTACGGTACCGACTTCAAAAAATTCGCTGGAGAACAATTACAACTTATTGAGCAAATTAGCGAACATATTGCTAAAATCAACAAAGGAATTACCGATATGATCGATGCCCGTAAAAAAGCAAACAAGATTGAAGATGCTGAGAAAAAAGCTTTCGCCTATTGTGATGAGGTGAAGTCGTACTTCCAAGTAATTAGATACCATTGCGATAAGCTGGAATTGCTTGTAGATGATGAGCTTTGGCCGCTAACCAAATATCGTGAGCTGCTTTTCACTAAGTAATTTTAAGGCAGAAAAAATATATTTTAGTACAAACCGCTCAACAATTGTTGGGCGGTTTTTTTGTGGCGTAAAATTTTTAAATTTAAAATTGTACATAAATAAGTTCCATTTGTTAAAAACCCTGAAAGACAATCTTTGTGGGCTTTTTTATAATCCGTACTTTTGTGGCCACAACCCAAAGCAATGAGTAAAGAGATTTCAAAACGTTATGCGCAACGAGGTGTTTCGGCCGGAAAGGAAGATGTGCACAATGCCATTAAAAATGTAGATAAAGGCTTATTTCCAAAAGCGTTCTGCAAAATTGTTCCCGATTATTTAACCGGAGATTCTGATTATTGCTTAATAATGCATGCCGATGGGGCAGGCACCAAATCTTCGCTTGCTTATGCATACTGGAAAGAAACAGGCGATATTTCGGTTTGGAAGGGAATAGCACAGGATGCCTTAATAATGAATATAGACGATTTACTTTGCGTTGGTGCGGTAGATAATATTATGCTTTCTTCCACAATAGGAAGAAATAAAAATTTAATTCCTGGCGAAGTTATTTCGGCTATTATTAACGGTACGGAAGAACTTATTTCAGAAATGAAAAATTTTGGGGTTACCATCCATTCTACAGGAGGCGAAACGGCAGACGTTGGCGATTTGGTTCGCACAATTATCGTTGATTCCACCGTTACCGCACGTATGGAAAGAAATAAGGTAATTGATAACGCCAATATTAAAGCCGGCGACGTAATAGTAGGATTGGCCTCTTTCGGTCAGGCAACTTATGAAAAGGAATACAATGGCGGTATGGGCAGCAACGGCCTTACTTCGGCTAGACATGATGTGTTTGAAAAATATTTGGCCAATAAATATCCTGAAACTTTTGATGCATCGGTTCCTTCAGAACTTGTATACTCGGGTTCAAAAAAATTGGATGATGCGGTAGCGGAAAGTCCGTTAAATGCGGGAAAATTAGTGCTTTCGCCTACCAGAACTTACGCCCCAATTATTAAGGAAATATTGGCGCAATTCGGCAATAAAGAGATTCACGGAATGGTTCACTGTAGTGGAGGGGCACAAACCAAAATCCTTCACTTTATAGACAATCTTCATATTATAAAAGATAATATGTTTGCTGTGCCGCCGCTCTTCAAGCTTATACAGGCCGAAAGTAAAACCGATTGGAAAGAAATGTACCAAGTTTTTAATATGGGCCACAGGATGGAACTTTACGTTCCCGAAGAAAATGCAGAAGCCATTATTAAAATTTCCAAATCATTTAATGTAGATGCGCAGATTATAGGTCGCGTTGAAAGTTCCGACTCCAAAAAATTAACGATTAATTCGGTTTTGGGTGAATTTAATTATTAATAATTCATTTACTATTTGGGTGGGGGTTGAAGCATTATAAGTTCATTATTATTAAAGCGAACCTCTAATGGAGTTTTTCCGAAAAAATTATAAAGTAATCTTGGCTATTATAGCCATCGGCTTTATTACTGTTAGTATTTTTCTCCATACTTCTGAAAATTATTTTTGGTACCGATTGGTTCGCGGCATTTTTGGGTATTCTATATTAATATTGCTTTTAACCGCTTACGGCCGTAAGGTGCCAAAATGGATTGTTGGTTTTCTGGTACTTAACGGCGCTTCTTGTATAACTACTATTTGGTTTGAAAATGAAATGATGGCTAGTATAACTATGATTTTGGCATTTGTTTCCTTCCTCATGTTTTTTTCATATGTAATTCCTAAAATTAGATTTGTTCATTTTACCACCATCTTTTCACTGTTATTTATTGTAATTCTATTTGTAAATGGCTATCTGTTTATCCAATTAATTGAGGCAATGAAAGACTTCACTTTAAGTGAAACCCAATACGTCGTTATGCTTCTAAGCGGTATTTGTGCCAGTTTAATTGGTTTTTTTGCTTTGCACCAAAATCATATTTACAACAATTCACAGTCTATGACATTTATGATACTGGTAATTCTGTTGATTTTCGCGGGTATTTTTAGGGGCATAGGGTACTATAATTTAGTATATGGAAACGTCTTTATTTATTTAGCCCGAATATTATATGCGCTGTCGCTTTGGGTTTTATTCCACTTTGCAGTTATGGAAATAAAAATTAAGGAAGATGGTAAGACCCTTGCAGCTTAACCTAAGTTTTCTCCGAAATAATGTTTTATACTTCGGCAAAAATTGAAAGTTATACCATTACTTTCGTTTCGGTTAAAAATTGTAAATTTGCATCCATTATAAATTCTATATGTTAGACAGGCTTCAAATAATAAAACAGCGTTTTGATGAGGTAAGCGACCTCATTATTCAACCAGATATAATAAGCGATCAAAAGCGTTATATACAATTAAACAAGGAATATAAAGACTTGAGGGTTTTGATGGATAAAAGATCAGAATTCCTGGAGCTTACAGATAATATTACCGAAGCTGAAGAGATTCTCGCAGACGGCAGAGATGCCGAAATGGTAGAAATGGCCAAACTGCAATTGGAAGAAGCCAAAACACGTCTGCCAAAATTGGAAGACGAAATTAAATTTCTATTAGTGCCCAAAGATCCTGAAGATGGGAAGAATGCTGTTATGGAAATTAGGGCCGGTACCGGAGGCGACGAAGCGAGTATTTTTGCCGGCGATCTTTTAAGAATGTATAGCAAGTATTGTGAAGGCAAAGGTTGGAAGACCAATATTATAGATTTTAACGAAGGCACCAGTGGTGGCTTTAAAGAGGTGCACCTAGAGATTGAAGGCGAGGATGTATACGGAACCTTGAAATTTGAGGCAGGCGTGCACCGCGTACAGCGGGTACCACAAACCGAAACCCAAGGTAGGGTACATACCAGTGCTGCAACAGTAATGGTTTTTCCGGAGGCGGAAGAATTTGATATTGAAGTAAATCCAAAAGATGTGCGTATAGATTTCTTCTGTTCTTCCGGACCAGGAGGGCAATCTGTAAACACTACGTATTCTGCAGTTCGTCTTACCCACGTACCAACAGGAATAGTAGCCCAATGCCAGGATCAAAAATCGCAGCACAAAAATAAGGAGAAGGCATTTAAGGTGCTTCGCTCAAGGTTATATGATATGGAGCTGGCGAAAAAGCAGGCCGAAGACGCCCTTAAGCGCGGATCGATGGTAACCAGTGGCGATAGAAGTGCAAAAATTAGAACCTATAATTATTCGCAAGGTCGGGTTACAGACCACAGAATTAATCTTACGCTGTACAATCTGGGCAATATTATGAATGGCGACATTCAAGAAATTGTAGATGAACTTCAATTGGTAAGCAACACCGAAAAATTAAAGGAAACAGGCGAAACTTTCTAAGCCACAATTATTCTGAAATATAACAGTATGACTACAGAAAATTTAATTTCAGAAATAAGAAAAAAGAAATCTTTTCTTTGCGTTGGTTTGGATGTGGATCTTGAAAAAATTCCAGAATTTTTATTGAAGGAAGGAGATCCTATTTTTTCTTTCAACAAGGCTATTATAGATGCTACACACCAATATACGGTGGCCTATAAGCCAAATACTGCATTCTATGAAGCCTACGGAATAAAAGGCTGGATGGCGCTAGAAAAGACAATTAACTATATTAACAATACCTATCCTGAAATTTTTACCATTGCCGATGCCAAGCGCGGCGATATTGGGAATACGTCTTCCCGCTATGCCAAGGCATTTTTTGAGGATCTGGGGTTCGATTCGGTAACTGTTGCGCCCTATATGGGAAAAGATTCCGTTGAGCCTTTTCTGGAATTCAAAAATAAACATACTATTTTGCTTGCCCTTACTTCTAATGAAGGCGCCTTCGATTTCCAAACACAGGAAATTAACGGGGAGGCTATTTATAAACACGTTTTGAAAACTTCAAAAAACTGGAAAAACAGTCAAAACTTAATGTACGTAATTGGTGCCACCAAGGCCGAATTTCTTGCTGAGGTTCGCGAAATTGTACCAGAAAGTTTTTTATTGGTTCCGGGTGTTGGCGCGCAAGGTGGAAGTTTAAAGGAAGTGTGCAAGTATGGAATGACCGATACTATTGGACTTTTAATAAATTCTTCCAGAGGAATAATTTATGCTTCGCAAAAATCTGACTTTGCCGAGGCCGCAGCAAATGAGGCTCGAAAGATGCAGCAAGAAATGAAGACTGTACTAGATGGAATTCACTGACCAATTAAATAGAAAAATAAGCCTTTCCGCTACTCCCAATCGTATTGTTTCATTAGTGCCATCCCAAACTGAATTATTAGTAGATCTTGGTTTGAGGGATAAACTTGTTGGCATTACTAAATTCTGTGTGCATCCCTCCGGTCTAAGAGATGAAAAGTTAATTGTTGGCGGAACAAAGACGGTCAATTTTAAAAAGATAAAATCACTTCACCCCGATATTATAATCTGCAATAAAGAGGAGAACACTTTAGAAATAGTACGGGAATTAGAAAATATTGCGCCCGTATGGATTAGCGATATTGTTTCGGTTGAAGATAGTCTTGTAGCAATTCAGCAATTGGGTGAATTATTTAATGTAGGTGGAAAAGCTTCGGAAATAATTTTAAATATAAATATCGAAAAGGCAAAGCACGATGAGTTTATTCAGGGTTTTACTTCAAGAAAGGTGTTATATCTTATCTGGAAAAAACCATATATGGCTGCTGGGAGAGACACTTTTATAAATTCCCTTTTACAACTAAATAATTTTGAAAATGTGTGTGATCTGGAGGAAGGGCGATATCCGGAAGTGGATGCTTCACATTTTGAAAAGGCTGATTTAATTTTACTTTCCTCAGAACCTTATCCGTTTAATTTCACCGATGTTGAAGCCTTTCAAAATAAATATTCTGCGAATGTAAAATTGATAGATGGCGAGTTTTTTAGTTGGTATGGCTCGCGTTTAATTGAGGCGTTTTCCTATTTTAAAATACTGCATTAATTTACTTATCTGCGCCGCTCAGGGAAAGATATTTAATTTCTTGAAAAATCTCATCTGCCTGGCTATGCGCTTTTTCGCTTTTTTCAGGGTCTTTGATGGAAAGCTCAAAAGAACGCTTCATTAAAAGTTTGTAGCGGTCTTTTAATAATTCAATTCTCGATTTTCTTTTGAACCAATTAAACATTTCAGAAATTTTACTAGGCGTAAAGGTAATACCGTTTACAATAACTTTCTGCTAATAAGAGGTTAATGCTATCATAAAGTAATGGGCTGTTTATGTTGGTAAGATTCGCTTTTGAGGTTCCTTAATCTTGCAGGGCAAATACTTGTTTTAGTAGGGTAGTAGTTCTTGCCGCAACGTTATTGCGAATATTTTTTTCTTCTATACTAATCATTTTATAAACCCCATTCAATGCTTCGTTGGTTACATAATCTGTAAGGTCTGGATTAACCTTAGTTACAAAAGGCACAGAATTATATCTTGTAATAATATTTTCCCAGATTTGATCTGCTCCAACCTTTGAAAACGATTGTTTTATTATGGGGTTAAATTTTGAATAAAGAGCAGTTGTGGTGCGCTGTTCCAAATAATTTGTTGCTGCATTGTCTGGGCCGAGTAGAATATTTTTGGCATCAGTAAATGTAATTTGTTTTACGGCCGTTACAAAAATAGGTGTAGCCTCCTTTACGGCGTCTTCTGCTGCTCTATTTAATGCTTTAATACCTTCGTCTGCTAAACTTCCCAAACCTATGTCTCGAAGCGTTTGGTCTACTTTCTGTAATTCTGATGGCAATACTATTCTTACCAATTGGTTTGAATAAAATCCATTCTCCTTTGTAAGTTTCGAAACCTGTTTGTCTATTCCGAAATTTAAGGCCTGCCTTAATCCGCTAGCAATCATTGTGGGATCGGTTCCAGTTTGCGAAGGAAGCGTATTAACTACTTGCTGCAATTCGGCACAAGATACTAAGGCAAATAATGAACAGAATAGAATGATTTTTTTAAATACCATAATTACAGATTTAGGTGAGTTTCAAATATAAAAAAGCCCTTCAATTTTGAAGGGCTCTCTTTATAAAAATTTTTAAAGATTCTTATTTAAGAACTTTAACTGTTTTTGTAGCATTTCCAATAGTTACTTGAACCATGTAAGCTCCAGAAGCAAGACCGCTCATATCAACTTTAGGAGAAATAACTCCAGGCTGTTGAGAAAGAACTACTTTACCTAATACATCGTAAACAGTTACATTGTCTACTGCAGTTTTAGTGCTGATAGTCAATAAATCTTTTACTGGGTTAGGGTAAACACTGAAAGAACCAGCAGCGAAATCTTCAACACCTGCAGTTGCAGTTTTGTAAAGAACGTCATCTACATAATACTGGTTGTTAGCATCAATTGAGAAAAAGTCAACCCCACCTAAGTTACCACCAGAGTAAAAAGGTCCATTATAGATTTCAGTACCGTCAATAGACATCACTACAGTATCCGCATCTACATCAATAACGTGCTTAATCTGGAACCAGAAGTTTTCTGGGTAGCTGAAAGTTGCAACGATGTTAGCTGGGTTAGCGTCATCTACAACATATCCAGTTCCAGGAGCTAAATTGTCAAGGTTAAAGTGTACGTTGATAGCCCAGATTCCTCCTGAAGCTCCAGTATCCTCATCTTCTTGAAAATTGTAATATCCAGTTTTTCCACCAGGGACATACATGTACCAAGAAACCTCGTACGTACCAGAATTTTGGTTGCCTAGTAATAACATTGCATCTTGAACACCATTGTCGCTGATGTAACCTGACTGCGAGCCAGAGAAGGCTTGGTCAGTAGTTGCTACGATATCCTCAGGACCTGCAGCACCACTCCAGCTAGACCAATGATCTTCATGTACTGGACCTGGAGTATAACCCTCCATGTCATCATTGATTATTTGCGCGTTCGCGCTAAAGGTAAAAGCTCCTATAGCAAAAGCCAATAAGTAAATTTTTTTCATAATGTTATGTTTTTAATTGTTTAATATTGATGCTGCAATATACAAAAAACTATAAATATCACAACAAGTTTTACTTTTTTTTGTGATTTCAATAGGGGCCGAAAGCATTATGTTCCTTAGGTTTTAACTAAATTTGCATTTCATAAAACATTAAAAAAGATACCATGGAGAAGGTAAATCCTTATAAACCAAAATATAAAGTTCGAATTGTTACAGCAGCATCGCTCTTTGATGGCCATGACGCGGCTATTAATATTATGCGACGAATTATTCAGTCTACCGGGGTTGAAGTAATTCATTTAGGGCACGATAGAAGCGTGGAAGAGGTTGTGAATACTGCTATTCAGGAAGATGCCAACGCAATTGCGCTTACATCTTATCAAGGCGGCCACAATGAATACTTTAAATATATGTATGATCTGTTGCAGGAAAAAGGCGCCGGTCATATTAAAATATTTGGCGGTGGCGGGGGAGTAATCCTTCCTTCTGAAATTAAGGAACTAATGGATTACGGTATAACCCGTATTTACGCCCCAGACGATGGGCGTGAAATGGGGCTTCAAGGTATGATCAATGATTTGGTGCAACGTTCAGATTTTCCCGTTGGTGATAGTTTGAATGGTGAATTTGAAAAATTAGAGAAGAAGGAGATTGGCGCAATTGCCCGAATTATCTCGGCTGCTGAAAATTTTCCTGAAGTTGCAGAAAGTACCCTTCAAAAAATTCAGGAGAAAATTGAAGACTTTACAACTCCTGTACTAGGAATTACCGGAACGGGCGGAGCCGGAAAATCATCATTGGTAGATGAATTGGTGCGCAGATTTTTGGTCGATTTTCCAAATAAGACAATTGGTATAGTATCTGTTGATCCTTCTAAAAGAAAAACTGGTGGCGCCTTGCTTGGCGATCGGATTAGAATGAATGCCATTAATTCTCCTCGCGTTTATATGCGAAGTTTGGCAACTAGACAAAGCAATCTTGCGCTTTCAAAATATGTGGCGGAGGCAATCCAAGTTTTAAAGGCTGCCGAATATGACCTTATTATACTCGAAACTTCAGGAATTGGACAAAGTGATACCGAAATTATTGAGCATAGCGATGTTTCATTATATGTTATGACTCCCGAATTTGGTGCTGCTACCCAACTTGAAAAAATAGATATGTTGGATTTTGCCGATTTGGTTGCTATAAACAAATTCGATAAACGTGGCTCGCTGGATGCGCTTCGCGATGTAAAAAAACAATTTGTACGTAACCATCAATTGTGGGAAACCCCGCAAGACGAACTTCCCGTTTATGGCACTATTGCTTCCCAATTCAATGATCCGGGAATGAATAAGCTGTATAAGGCGGTTATGAAGGAAATTTCAGATAAAACTAATTCTGGTTTGCATAGCGATTTTCATGTTGCGGAGGAAATGGAAGAGAAAGTATTCGTAATTCCGCCATCGCGGACCAGATATCTTTCAGAAATAGCTGAAAATAATAGGGCTTATGATAAAAAGGCTGCAGAGCAGGCCGAAGTTGCCCAAAAATTATACGGAATTTTTAAAACCATAGAGTCTATTTCTGGAAAAATGCCAGAACTGGATAAGGCTGGTATTGTATCTGAATCCATTCAAAACTCAGATAAAAATAAAGACTTGCTGAAATTGTTATTGGCCGAATTTGATCGTGAGAAATTAAATTTGGATCCTTACAACTGGGAAGTCATTACAGGTTGGGATTCCAAAGTAAATAAATATAAAAATGCAGTTTATAGCTTTAAGGTACGTGGGAAGGAAATAAATATTAAAACCCATACCGAATCACTATCTCACACGCAGATTCCTAAAGTTGCCTTACCTAAGTATCAGGCTTGGGGAGATATTTTAAAATGGGTGCTCCAAGAGAATGTGCCGGGAGAATTTCCTTTTACCTCGGGACTTTATCCTTTTAAAAGAACAGGTGAGGATCCTGCAAGAATGTTCGCAGGTGAAGGTGGACCGGAACGCACAAATAGACGTTTTCATTATGTTAGTATGGGATTGCCGGCGAAGCGACTGTCTACAGCTTTTGACAGTGTTACACTTTATGGTAACGATCCAGATTTGCGCCCAGATATTTACGGAAAAATCGGAAATGCCGGGGTATCAATTTGCTGTTTGGACGATGCAAAAAAACTGTATTCCGGGTTCGATTTAAGCCACCCAATGACTTCTGTAAGTATGACGATTAATGGGCCCGCACCAATGTTATTGGGCTTTTTTATGAATGCGGCAATAGATCAGAATTGCGAAAAATATATCATAGAAAACAACTTAGAGGAAGAGGTTAAAAACAAGATTAAGGCTCTATATAATGACAAAGGAATTGAACGCCCGAAATATCACGGAAAACTTCCAGAAAGTAACAACGGATTGGGTCTTATGCTGTTAGGCGTAACTGGCGACCAGGTTTTGGATGCTGATGTTTATAATAAAATTAAGTACGAAACCTTACAGCAAGTAAGAGGCACGGTCCAGGCAGATATTTTAAAGGAAGATCAAGCCCAGAACACTTGTATTTTTTCAACTGAATTCGCATTGCGCCTAATGGGCGATGTTCAAGAATATTTTATTCAGAATAAAGTTCGAAATTTCTATTCCGTTTCAATAAGCGGATATCATATTGCCGAGGCTGGCGCAAACCCTATTACACAATTGGCCTTTACACTTTCGAATGGATTCACTTATGTGGAATATTACTTAAGCCGTGGAATGGATATCAATGAATTTGGACCAAATCTGTCTTTTTTCTTCAGCAATGGAATTGATCCAGAATACGCTGTAATTGGCCGCGTTGCCAGAAAGATTTGGGCTAAGGCAATGAAGGAGAAATATGGTGCTAACCCACGGGCACAGATGTTGAAATATCATATTCAAACTTCGGGACGTTCATTGCACGCTCAGGAAATAGATTTTAATGATATCCGTACAACGTTGCAGGCATTATATGCTATTTATGATAACTGCAATTCATTGCATACTAACGCCT
>CAXBDO010000019.1:0-15318 GCA_963974165.1 uncultured Aequorivita sp. | reverse complement strand
AACTGAGGTCAATACATATTCCATACAATCAATGTATAATATCGCCAATAATGAATGGACGGTATTGGGCGGTTTTGATTACCCAGTAGATGGCAATTTAAGCTCAGGATATAATATTTCATTAGACGGCACAACTGTAGTAGGAAGCGCTTATGTAGAACCAACGCCAGGGCAATCGGGAACAGCAGTGCATGCAACCGCTTGGACTGCCGTAGACGGCCTTGTAGACCTAGGTAGCTTATATAAAGACAGCAATGGCGATTGGCTTCCGAATGAATATTTATTGGTAGACCCTAATGGCGACCCAACAGACGAGTTTAACCAATTGGGCGAGTGTAGCGCAATTTCAGCAGATGGCATTTGGATTGGTGGCCGAGGTGATTATGCTAACAACAACGAACCTTGGATATGGAGTGAAGCTACCGGCTATATGTCTTTAGGCACCTTATCTCCTGGCGCTTCTGGCAATGTAACGGGCATTAACGAGGACGGAAGTATTGTAATTGGGTATTTTCAAGTGGGCCCGTTCGACCCTAACATTCCTTTTATCTGGACTGCCAATGGAGGTATGCAGGAATTCAATTCATTTGTAACTGGAACTTTAGGATACACAATGACGGCCAGCCCTATTTATGTGCCTAACGCAATTTCCCCTAACGGAAAATATATTACTGGCTGGGGTTACGATCCAACTATTGGCCCTTGGGGAGATTTGTTTACCTATAGAGTTGAAATGCCAAGTATTCCTACAAATGATGGCTGCGCAGATGCCATAGCCTTGTCTTGTGGCGATTTGGTAACAAACTCAACCATATTTGGCACCAATTCTGGAGGAAATGCTTCGCCCGATGTTTTTTACTCGTACACCGGAAATGGTGTTGCCGAAACAATTACTTTAAATGCCTGCGGCCCGGAAACTACTTTTGCCACTACCGTAAGGGTTTTCAGCGATTGCACCCTTACTAACCAAATTGCTTTTAACGACAGTTCATGCGTTAACCAGCCAGAACTAGAGTTTGTTTCTGACGGTACCTCTACTTACATAATTATGGTAGAAGGTTATGATGATACCAGAGCCGGGAACTTTCAATTGGAATTAACCTGCAATGCCTTAGGTGTAAATAACAATCAACTTAGCGGTGTTGCGCTTTATCCAAATCCGGTTACAGATGTTTTACATATTTCGGCACAGGCAGAAATTAATTCTGTAGAAATTTATGCCGTAAACGGACAAAGATTAATAAGCAAAAAATTAAATGATCTTCGTGGAGAGCTAGATCTAAATTCCTTGTCAACAGGTATTTATTTTGCGAAGGTTACAGCAAACAATGCTATTGGCACCTACAAAATCATTAAAAACTAAGTGCGTTAAAAGGTTATTGTATTCATAGTTAATATTGATTTTTTTTAAGCCCGCCTCCAATAATTTGGGGGCGGTTTTTATTTAACACCTCAACTTCCCTTTAACCAAGGCAATTAAGATTTTGTATGAAGAAAAATGTGCTTGGCAATTAATTTTAAACAGTGAACCCTCTTCAATCTGGAGAGGGTTTTTCTTTGAAAAAAATAGAAATGTAGTTTTATTCCATATAGTTTTTATTGAATTGAAACATTGCTGTAATTGGAATTGATTGTAATGGTTTTATTTGAACCAATATTTTGGTTATACCCTTTCACCAAAACTCTTTCCGCACTTTTAGATTCCTTTAGTTGAAGTGATTTCGGGTATTTTAGTGTAGATTTTTTACCGTTGAAATAAAACGAAAATGCAGCTGCCGGAATTTTTAGTCGGGCATCGGTATTTTCCAATCGGATATCCAAGGTTTCAAAACCTTCAGAAATTTTATCGATACGCAAATCGCCAAACGACCCTGAAAGAAAGGCCTGATTTGAAATATTGCCTATTCGCACATCGCTGGAATTGGCTTGTAGATTTATATTTTGAACATTATCAATATTACAATTGTCTACGTATTTTACGTTTAAAACCCCCTGTTTCCACAAATTGATCTTTACCGGCGCATAAGAAGCATTGATGAGGGATTGCCCCCCATCAATACTATTTGCCGTAAAAGGCGTATAATTTAAATTTGCCTTTATATTGTTGGCATCTGCCATTTTCAATACGCCGTGGCGAATGTTTACATCTGTCTTCGCATTTTTAGGAATACGGATAATGATGGTTCTTTTGGCATTGCTGCCTGTATTATTATGTTGTTTTGAATGAACCGTAACCGAAGTTCCTGAAGGGGTTTTTGTAACTGTTTTGGTAACATTGCCCCCTTCCCTTTCCATTTTTTTCTCCATTTCGTTCGCCCAGGTTTCCATTTTTTTGCCGTATTCTTCGCCCCAGGCTTCCATACGCTTCCCAAAATCTTCGCCCCAAGCTTCCATACGCTTTTCGTAAGCTTTTTCTATACTATCTTCCATTTGCTCATTCCAAACCTTGTCGAAGTTTTTCCCCCATTGCTCCATTTTCTTCTCGAAATCCTTTCCGAACTTTTTATCCATTTGGGCCTCAAATTTCTTCATATAGCCCTTCTCATCTTTTTTGAATTCTTCATAATCAAATTGAATACTGCCAATGTTTTCCAACAGATCTTCTGGTAAGGGCGGTACTTTTATGTTATGGATCATTGGCATAACCATATCTTCCATCATGGGGCCAATAAAATCCATAGGGGGCATATCGGTCATTACAAATGTCTGTGGCCCACCATCAGATTTAATGGAAACTTTTTTGCTGTTACCGCTAACTTCTAGGTTCCAGTTTTTGAATTGCTGCTCCTTTTCCTTTTCAGAAAGTTTATCGCCTTCTATAAAAGCCTCAACCTCTACTTTATTTTTATTCCAAGTTTCAAAAATGATATTTGTGAAGGAAGAATTCACAGTTACTTCTACATTTTCTACCACATTGAAACTCTCCACAGATTTTGATTGTGAATAGCCAAAGTAGGATATTAGCAGCAAAGCAGTAAGCGTACTACGTTTGAATAGCTTTAAATGTTTCATTGTTTTGAGTTTTAAGTTCTTTTAATTTGTTTTTTAGCTTGAACAGCAAGTCCAATCGCAGTTTCAAATTATCTATTAGGGCGGTAACGGTAGCTTCAGTAGGTCCCACTTTGCTTAGCTCGGCATTAAGGGCATTGTATTCTTTGTCCAATTCGGCCAGGCGCTGCATATAGCCATCAACCACATCCCTATTTTCATCGGTAATTTTTAAGGACGCCAGTTGTACGTTTATTCCCGTCATATAATACTCCTCCACTATTTTAAGATCTGGGGAAATATCGGCCAATGTAAGTTTTGGGCTAAGGTTATCTTCAGAATCTTCAGAATTAGCTTCCACTATCGAATTTTGAATTCCATCAGCTGGAAGCGAACCATTTTTCGACAGTTGTTGATATCCAAAGAAGCTTACCGCTAAAAATATTACCGCCATAGCAGCAATTTTCATCCAAGGAATTGTGCTATTACTTCCATTTAAGGAATTTTCGGCAAAGGCCTTCTCCAATTTACTTTCAAAGCGGGCCTCATGCCCTTTTGGAAGCTTGGGGGAATCTGGCGTATAATTTTCCAACAGATCTTTAATATTGTGTGCCATAGCGCAAGTGTTTTAATTTTTCTTTCAATTTCGTTTTACCTCTGTGCAAATAGGTTCTTGAAGCATTTTCAGAAATCTGCAGTATCTCTGAAATTTCCTGATGGTCATACCCTTCCAATAAAAACAACTTTACCGTTAATTTATATTTTTGGGGCAATTCCTCTATTGCCGCCAGAATTTCCGAAGCGGTGGAGTCGCTGTCAATAATCCAGTCCTCATCATCGTTTACAATGGTAAAGACCTCTTCATTTAAGGATTGCAATTCCATCTTCGTACGCTTAATCGCGTCCAGACAGGTATTGATTACAATCCGCTTTAGCCAAGCCCCAAAAGTTACCTCTCCTTGAAACTGGCCCAGTTTTTGAAATGCCTTTATGAAGGCTTCTTGCATTGCGTCTTCCGCGGCCGCGGTGTCTTTTAAATACCTATTGGCTATTGCAAACATGCCATCGCAATATTTAGAGTATAGCGCCATTTGCGCTTTACGGTTGCGTTGTTTGCATTGCTCGATAAGTAGTAAATCGGACAAACTCAATGGTTTTTGGTTGCTGTTCTCTTTAAAGACGACACGAAAATCTTAATGTTGCAGAAGCTATTAATATTTTATGAAATATTTGAGATTTTGGGTTTTAAATTGACTCATAATTATCCTAACTTTGATGAAATTGTGAAACTATGAAAAAGAATTACGCTGATTTCGACAAACTGAATCGCTTATTGGTAGCGTGTTTTGAAGCTGAAAAGCTTTATTACAACGCCGCCCAAGATGCGCAGACTACAGATTTGAAACGATTTTTGAATTATATGGCAGTAGAGCGAAACCGCATGAGCCATGATATTTCAAATGAACTTCACTCTCGAGATATTGAACCTTTAAAACAGGATGCTGAAAAAGGAAATTTAGACCGTACGTGGCAGGAAATTAAAGATGCCCTAGAGCATTATAATGCCGAAACCATCGTGAATTCTTGTATAAGTCGCGACCGTAACAATATAAAGCGCTATGACGAACTTTTGGACAGAAAGCAGTTGCCAGATAATATCCTGGAAATTCTTGAAAAGCAAAAGTATCAGTTGGAATGGTATATGAAACAAGCGGCACAGCATACCAAGAAAAACCCTTTTGTAGAGGAAAAAAAAGTTCAAAAAATAGAAAACCTCGACCTTAAGGAAGAAGGTGGCAAGGTAATAGACCTAAAAGCAATGTAAATAAAAAAGCCCCAAGATTGGGGCTTTTTTTATACGTTTAAGTTTGGTTATTCATCCAAAAGTAAATTCAACGTTACCGTAATATTATCTCTGGTTGCTCTAGAATAAGGGCATACTTCGTGCGCCTTGTTCACCAAAGCCTCCCCGGTTTCAACATCTATTCCGGGCAAGTAGCAATCTAAGGTAGCTCTTAGTTGCAGGTTGCCTTCTTTTGTCTTCCCAATTTCAATATTTGCGGTTACACTCAGTTCCTCACTCAGTTCAATTTTTTCATTTTTTGCAACCAGTTGAATCGCCGAACCAAAACAAGCGGCATATGCGCTACCAAAAAGTTGTTCCGGATTTGTACCCTTTCCGCCTTCGCCCCCTAACCCTTTGGGGGTAGAAAGTTCTAAATCTATTTTTTTATCTTCGCTCGTAACGTGGCCATTTCTGCCGCCTACGGCCGTGGATGAAGCTTCATATAGCTTTTTCATTTTCGTGTGAATTTTAAAATTATTAATTTTCAAGATACTATCTAAAACCCATTTCCAAAAGAACATATTCATAAATTTGTGCTAAATTCACGCTGTGCCAAAACCTAGAAAAAATACTACTGCATTAAACGAAGTTGAAGGTGTTGCTGCCCCGAATACCTTAAATGAAGTTGTGGCCGCAAGGCATAAAGTTTTAAAAAAGAAAACCCTCTCCAGCAGCGACCTTGTTTCCGGCATTCTAAAACATAACCAAACTGCCCTTAGCCAAGCAATTACCATAATAGAAAGCAGGGCGCAGAAGCATCAAAACCAAGCAAAGGAAATAATTGAACAATGTCTGCCGCACGCAAATAAATCCATTCGTATTGGCATTACTGGCGTGCCCGGGGTGGGAAAAAGCACGTTTATTGAAAGCTTTGGGAAGTTATTGATCGCTAACGGAAAGAAAGTAGCAGTGCTTACGGTAGACCCCAGTAGCAGCATTAGTCATGGTAGTATTCTTGGCGATAAAACCCGAATGGAAGAATTGGTGAAAGAGCCGAATGCCTTTATTAGACCCTCGGCTAGTGGCGATACTTTGGGAGGCGTAGCACGAAAAACACGCGAAACAATAATTTTATGTGAAGCCGCCGGTTTTGATGTTATTCTAATAGAAACCGTTGGGGTTGGCCAAAGCGAAACCGCAGTACATTCTATGACCGATTTCTTTCTGCTGCTAAAACTTGCCGGTGCGGGCGATGAATTGCAGGGCATAAAACGCGGAATTATGGAAATGGCAGATTCCATCGTAATCAACAAAGCAGATGGCGAAAACTTAAAGGCCGCCAAAATGGCCAAAAACGAATTTAATCGCGCCTTGCATCTATACCCACCGAAAGAAAGCGAATGGGCGCCCAAAACGCTTTTGTGCAGTGCGCTAAAAAACGAAGGTATTTCGGAAATCTGGGAAGTGGTTTCACACTATTTTGAAATGGTAGAAAGCAATGGCTATTTTCAACATAAAAGAAAAGAGCAGAATAAATTTTGGTTGATGCAAACAATTGAAAGCAGATTAAAAAGTGATTTTTACTCCAAGCCTTCCGTTAAAAAAGAAATTGAAAAACAATTGAACGCCATTGACGAAAACAGAACCACGCCTTTTGCCGCAGCGGAAATTCTTTTAAATCTGAAATAGATTAGCTGAAATTCTTTTTAAACCAAGCTGTTTGAGCCTCTAGGCCATCCTTAAGCGAGGTCTGTGGGTTGTACCCCAATAATTTTCTAGCCTTGTCTATATTTGCCTTAGTCCGCGATTGATCGCCGGCGCGAGGCGGTTTTTGTTCGGTGGTAATTTTCTTGTTGAGTATTGCCTCCATTGTAGCAATTCCCTGTGCGGTGGTGCTTTCGGTTTCGGTTCCCAAATTGAAAATTTCGCCATTGCAAACCGCCTCTTTTCCAATAACACTAACAATTCCATCCACAATATCCTGCACATAGGTGAAACTGCGCAAATGTTTTTCACTGCCCTCAAAAAGCGGAAATGCTTTGTTGTTTAGCCCACAATCTATTAATCGGGTATAAAGCTTATCGGGTCTTTCTCGCGGGCCATATACAGAGAAAAGTCTAAAGGAAGTTGCTTCTAATTTTTGCTCCCTACTTTTTGCCAAGACCAATTGCTCGGCAGCCAGTTTTGTAACGCCATACCAAGATGCCGGTTTGGGCGGGACAGTTTCAGGAAAAGTTGCTTCCAAACCGTAAATTGAAGAAGTGGCAATATTTACAAAATATGGTTTCTTTTCAAGTTTTTCGGCAAACTCGAGCAAACGTTGGGTAGCCAAAATATTATTACTGAAATAATCCTCAAAGGTAGACGCATTTGAAATTCCGGGATGGGCAGCAAAATGAAAAATATAATCCAGGTCGGAAGGTAAGTTGGCTTCCAGATTAGCCGTGCGCAAATCGAGTTTTATAAGTTCAATTGCATTTTCTGCCAATGCCGAGGCATTCAGTTCTTTTAGGGAAAGGTCATAATAAGGCGAAAAATTATCTACCCCTATAGGCTCGTGCCCCATTTGCTTTAACCTTTCCGCAGTATGCGATCCAATAAAACCTGCTGCTCCGGTAACGAGTATTTTCATTTATATTTTTTTGAGACAAGACTTAAGGGGAAACACAAATCACGACTAAAATGAACCACGACAACTTCATCTCACCCCATTAACATTTTCGATTTTGGTTTCGAATTCGATTTCTTACACAAAATAACATCTTTTTAAATGAAAACTTTCAAAATAGCTCGCAAAGTCGCCAAGTTTTTATTTCTTCTAAACTTCTAAACCCACAAACTTTTAAACTAAAAACTTACATTTGCAGAAACCTTTTCAAATATTTAGATGTACGAATTCACGATTATTGTACCCGTTTATAACGAGGAAGAAAACTTACAACGGGTAGAAAAGGAACTCCTCGCCTACACCAAAATTGCGCGTAAAAAAACTTCAATCCTCTTTGTTAACGACGGCTCTAAAGACAATAGCCAAGCGCTTATTGAAGATATTTGTGCCCGTAATGAAGTCTTCAACTTTATTTCCTTTAAAGAAAATAGGGGTTTAAGTGCCGCCATTAAAGCGGGATTCGACTATGTTGAAAGTCCGTTGGTGGGTTATATAGACAGCGATTTGCAGACTGCGCCAGAAGATTTTAATTTATTGCTGCAACATATTGGCGAATACGATCTGGTTACCGGGGTTCGTGCAGATAGAAAGGATAAATTCGTGAAAAATATGTCGTCTACAATAGCCAATGGCATCCGCCGGGCTTTTACGCAAGACGGGATGGACGATACAGGATGCCCGTTAAAGGTTATAAAAACAGATTACGCTAAACGAATCCCGATGTTTAAAGGCCTGCACCGGTTTTTACCCGCAATGATTTTATTGCAAAACGGAAAAATCACACAAATTCCAATCAAACATTTTCCGCGTATAGCGGGGACGGCAAAATTCGGACTTTGGAATAGGCTATTTGGACCTTTGATGGATTGCTTCGCATATCTTTGGATGAAGAAAAAATACATCAATTACGAAATCAAAAGCAAGGGATGAGCAATTGGATTGTGTACGGCATTGGTTTTTTGGCACAAATCCTCTTTAGCGGGCGTCTTATTGTGCAATGGATTCTTTCCGAGAAAAACAAACGCATAATTACCCCATCCACTTTTTGGAAACTGAGCTTAATCGCTTCATTCCTATTATTCGTTTACGGCCATTTACGCGATGATTTTGCCATTATGCTTGGCCAGGCGCTAACATATTACATCTACATTCGGAATCTACAACTGCAGGGCGAATGGCAGAAAGCGCCAAAATGGTTGCAGATTTTTCTTTATATAATTCCGGTACTGCTTGTAGTTTACGCCTATAATAATGGTGAATACGACCTTGCGAAACTTTTTAAAAACGATGCAATTCCATTGTGGTTATTACTGCTGGGAATTGTTTCACAAATACTTTTCACGCTTCGATTTGTTTACCAATGGGTGGTTTCGGAAAAATCCAAAACATCAGAACTGCCTGTAGGATTTTGGCGAATGAGCGTGGTAGGGGCGTCACTTATTCTTACTTATGCAGTTTTTAGGGAAGATCCTGTATTGTTTGTGGGCCATATTGCCGGCCTCATAATTTACATTCGAAATATAATTATTTGGAAAAAACAGTTGCGCAATGAAGATTGAAAAAAATTATTTATTACTGCTTTTACTTACTTGCGCGGCAATATTTTTTGTGAATTTAAATTCGCTTCCAGTAAATATTATGGAAGCGCGCAACTTTATTACCGCCCGCGAAATGCTTACCGATGGCAACTGGTTACTTACCACAATCAACGGCGAACCGCGCTATGAAAAACCACCGCTGCCCACTTGGCTTACGGCATTTTCGGCAGCTATTTTTGGAATAAAATCTGTTTGGGCGCTGCGCCTTCCCGCGGCAATTATGACACTGTTTTTAGTTTTATGCTCCTATAAATTTGCCCAAAAATTAACTTCGGAAAAATTATACGCTTTTATAAGTTCGCTTATAATGGCAACTTCCTTTTACATAGTTGCCTCGGCCCGTGATGGGCAGTGGGATATTTATACCCATGGTTTTATGGTGGGCTGCATTTTCTTGCTGTATTTATTTTTCACCGAAGAAAAACACAAATTTCGCAATGCGATTTTGGCTGGAATTTTCTTTGGCTGTTCGTTTTTAAGCAAGGGGCCCGTTTCATTTTATGGTCTGCTCCTCCCCTTTTTACTAGCCTTTGGAATTGTTTACAAATACAAAAATTTTAAATCGCGCTGGGTGCCGCTTTTGGCATTCTTGGCAGTTGCAACAGTAGTTTCAGGATGGTGGCATTGGTACACCCTCAATTTTGATCCGGCCGCAGTGGCAATCACCAAAAAGGAAACCACCAACTGGATTAGTTACGAAATAAAGCCATTTTACTATTACTGGAGCTTCTTTACGCAAAGTGGCATTTGGACCATTCCTGCTTTTATAGCCTTGTTATACCCCTATTTAAAAAACAGGGTTTTCAATAAAAAAGCATATATGTTCACTTTTTTGTGGACAATGCTTTCGGTTATTTTACTTTCCTTGATTCCCGAAAAAAAATCGCGCTATTTGTTGCCCGTTTTAATCCCAATGGCACTGAATACAGGATTTTATATTGAATATCTTTTCCGAAGATTTAAAGAATTAATAGATAAACGTGAAATCATTCCGGTTTACTTTAACTTCGGCTTAATTGGATTTATAGGACTTGCCTTTCCCATTGGTGGCTATATTTTTCTGAAAAATGGGCTTGCTGGCAATTGGCTTTGGTTTGTGTTACTTTCCGCAGCCTTATTAATTATAGCCATTTTTATATATCGAAACCTCTTCCGAAGAAACATTGCTGCTGTTTTCTACTTAACGATTGCTTTTATTGTTGCCGTTATTTGGTTCGGACTTCCGCTAAGTAAAGCTATTACTATCAATCCTGATTATAAGCCGTTTTCAGAATTGCACAATTTCGAAGAAAAAGAGAATTTAAAAGTCTACGAATTTTCAGGAATGACGCCCGAACTTGTTTGGGATTATGGCGAAAAGATGGAAATGCTAAATATTGAGGGTGAATTTAAAACGCCCACTGAAAACCGTTTTGGTGTTTTGGTTTCGGAAGAAAGCCTTGAACATTTTAAGCAAGTGTATCCTAACTTCAAAAGGGAGCACATTGGCCGTTACGACATGAACCCGAAGGGCCCAGACAGCCGAACTCATAAAACGAGATTGTACAGGGAATTATTTATTGTTACGAAAGAGTAACTGAATTGTCTCCCATAGCACAGTTGAGGGATTTTAGTGTAGGTAAATTTACTGGGAATACTAGTTCTCGCCTGCGCTCGAACGGACAATTATATCACTGGTTTATTGTGTTTTAAACTTCTTCTGCCCCCATTTTTGAAGCAGGTAAAACAACCAACCCGTAAATCCGCCAAAAGCCATTCCGCTCACCACATCTAATGGATAATGTACGCCCAAATATATTCGGCTATAGCCTGTTATTACTGCCCATACCAATAAAATAAAAGGCAAATACCTATACCATTTTTGAAGACTTAAGCCCAAAAATACCGCTGCTGCCATAGAGCTCGCCGCATGGGCAGAAAAATACCCGTACCTGCCACAGCCAGTGGCAACATACCTCATTAAGGGTTGCAGCTCCTCTACCTTGCAGGGTCGGGGACGCATGATTCCATATTTAAAAAGACTGGCAATTTGGTCTGTAGCCGTAATCATTAAGGCTACTGCAACTACAATTACTAAAGTTCCCTTTAAACCGTAATGCCTAAAAACTAAATACAACAAAATGGCATAAATGGGAATGGACGACCATTTTTCGGTTACAAAAAGCCAAAATCCGTCCCAAGAAGTATTTCCCAGATTGTTTAAAAACAGAAAGAGTTGGGTATCGTATTTTAGGAGTTCTTCGAGCATTATTCTGTAATTCTAAAGCGTAAGCGTTGTTTTCACCACGAATACACGAATGATTTAATCTACTAATTCGTGAATTCGTGATTATTTAAATTTAATCTTCATCGTACCTCGCAATCTCGCGATCGTAAAAATCGTTTGCGCCCTGAATTAATCCCTGCGCCTCGGCCTCGAGTTCCTTTTGGTCTTCTTTGTCAAAATCTTCCAACCATTCCACCTCATCATCTTCAAGATTAATGATAAAACGGGGAAATTCAGTATGTATCACAAATATCGCGGTGGGATAATCGCTATTGTCGCCTAATAAATATTTTGGGAAATCCATTGTTGAAAAAAGTTATTTGTTATTGGTTACTGTGTTATTAAAATATGAATAGGTAGAATTGAAATCTATTGCTCGCCAAGCCTAATTAATTTCTTCGAAAGATAATTAAATCTGATGAATAACATAATGCCGCTGGCTGAAAGCCCCGCCAATAGGCCATACCAAATTCCCATGCTCTCCAAAGAAGTATGCATACTTAAATAATACGAAACCGGGAAACCAATAATCCAGTAAGCTATAAAGGTTAAAATCGTCGGAATCTTTACATCCTGCATGCCCCGAAGCGCACCCAGGGCAACTACTTGCACCGCATCTGTAAATTGAAAAATTGCCGCAATTATTAAAAGTTGGGCGGCAATTGTTACCACTTCAACATTATCTGCAAAGTCGGCAGCATTGTTATAATCCAAAAATATTTTTGGCAATTCGCCATTGAAAAGTATAAACCATACCGCAAAAACCAGCGATAAAATGGAGGTCAATAATACTATGGAAATTGCAACCCTTCGAAGTTCCTTAAAATTTTTAAGTCCTTTTTGGTTGCCCACACGTATCATTGCCGCTACGCTAAAACCCATTGCTACCATAAAGGTCATAGATGCAAGATTGAGCGCAATCTGGTTTGCCGCTTGTGGATTCTTCCCAAGAATTCCGGAAAGCCAAACTGCGGAAGTGAAAATTCCCACTTCAAAAAACATTTGCATAGCCGACGGAAAACCTTGGTTAAATAGTTTTTTCAGCATTGCTTTGCTTAGGGTGAAAATTTTAATGTCTGTAACAAAATAGCGCGATTTCTCTTTTCGGCTCAACAAATACCAGAGATAGCCAACCATAACAACTCGCGACACCAGCGTTCCAATGGCTGCGCCAACCACGCCAAGTTCCGGGGCGCCAAACTTCCCAAAAATGAACATGTAGTTAAGCAATACGTTTACTAAATTGGCCACTATTGTAGCATACATAGGCTGTCGGGTCATAGACATACCATCGCTAAACTGTTTGAATCCCTGAAAAATAATTAAGGGTACAAGCGAGGCTGCAACCAGTGTTAAATATGGCATCGCCAAATCTACCACCTCCGGCGGTTGGCTCATAACGTACATTAAGGGTTTCGCAAACATTACAGCTGCAAACAGCACCAATCCTAAAATTATACACAGAACTAATCCGTGTTTAAAAGATGATTTCCCTTTTTCTCTGTTACCCTCGCCATCGGCTTCGGCCACTAAAGGCGTTATTGCGGTAGAAAAGCCAATTCCCAAACTCATGGCAACAAACATAAAGCTGTTCCCTAAAGAAACGGCCGCAAGCTCGGCACTACCTAGCTGCCCCACCATAATGTTATCTACCAAAGCCACCACTTGGTGCCCCAACATCCCTAAAATAACGGGTGTTGCCAATTTAGTGTTGTACTTAAATTCCTTGGTGTAATCTGAAAGAGCCAATGCTTAAAAATTTTGGGGCAAAGATAGTTGTTGTGAATTTTAGAATAGCTTTGTGGTAGTGAAAAAAGTTTAGAAGTTGAGATGTTGAGGAGTTTAGCTGTCTTAACCTATAAACTCATCGACTCATCGACTAAAACCTTTGAATTTTCAATATAAAAATCAATAGAATCTACAGTATCCATAGAACCCATAGAATCATTCAAATAAATGGCCAGACCCTTATTAAAATCAATCACCGATAAAGAAGAAAAAACCAGCGTAAAAGATTCCTTTAAAGCCCTGCGAACCATTCCGCGGTTTTTTAGGGAAATATACCGAAGCAGCCCGAAACTGTTTTTTGTGAATACGCTAAGCAGGTTGATAAACGCTTTCACGCCCGTGGTAATTCTGTGGGTGGGAAAAATGATTATTGACGAAATAATCCTGCAAGTTTCGCTAGAAGACAAGGATTTTACGTTTTTATGGAATTTGGTAATCATCGAATTCTGCGTGGCCGTACTTTCAGATTTGTTGGGAAGGTTGATTAACCTCACCGACGGACTTTTGGGCGATTTATACTCTAATATGTCTTCCGAAAAAATAATTCGCAAAACCGCCGAGCTTACCATTGCCCAATTGGAAGACCCAGAGTTTTACGACAAACTGGAACGCGCCCGCACCCAAACCAACAGCCGGGTAGATTTAATGACCAATGCGCTTGGGCAGGCCGAAAGCCTTATTTCCATGATTTCCCTGATTGCCGGATTGGTCTATTTTGAACCTATTTTAATTTTGATATTAATCCTTAGCATCATTCCATCTTTTATAAATGAAGCAAAATTCAGCAGTACCCGATATTCGCTTGCCCGTAGCTGGACCGCCGAACGTCGCGAATTGGATTACCTGCGCTTTATTGGCGCCAACAACCAAACCGCAAAAGAAATTAAGCTTTTCGGTTTAACCGATTTTATTGCCGAGCGATTTAAAAATCTGTCTAACGACTATTACCTCATCAACAAAAAACTATCGCTCAAACAAAGTCTGTACGGTTCTATGTTCAACGTTTTGGGCGTAATTAGCTATTACGGCGCCTATGTGTATATTATTATGCGCGTCTTGGTGGGCGCTATTAGTATTGGGGAACTCACCTTTCTTTCGGGTTCGTTTAACAGGCTGCGCAACAATCTGCAAGGATTCTTTTCGCGCTTTACACGTATTTCCGAAAGTGCGCTTTACCTTCAGGATTACTATGACTTTTTAGATTTGGCCCTAGAGCAGTCGGCAGCAACCAAAACCCCCATGCCCGAAACCATAAAAGAAGGGTTTCAAATTAATAACCTTCATTTTGCCTATCCGGGCAGTAAGACCGATGTTTTAAAAGGCGTGACTTTTAAAATGGAAGCAGGCGAAAAAATGGCATTCGTGGGGCAAAACGGCGCAGGAAAAACTACGCTTATAAAACTTTTCCTTCGCTTTTACGAACCCACAAAAGGCGAAATACTTTTAGACGGCATAAACCAATTTGATGTAGACGCCTACCGCAAGCGTTTTGGCGTAATTTTTCAGGACTTTTTTAAATATGAATTTACCCTGCGCGAAAACATAGCCGTGGGTAATATTTCTGAAATTGATAACGATGAAGTAATTGGCTACGCCGCCAGTAAAAGTCTTGCCGAACAAGTAGTAATCGAAATGGCCGATGGCTTAGAACAACGCCTCGGAAGACGTTTTTACAAAGGCCAGGAACTAAGTGGCGGACAATGGCAAAAAGTGGCCCTTGCCCGTGCCTATATGAAAGATGCCGATGTTATGGTGCTGGACGAACCCACAAGCGCGCTGGATGCCCAAGCGGAGTACGATGTTTTTGAACGTTTTATTGCGCTCACAAAAGGTAAGACCAGCATTATTATTAGCCACCGCTTTAGCACAGTACGCATGGCAGACCGTATTTTGGTGTTGCAAAACGGTCAAGTATTAGAGCTTGGCACCCACGAAGAATTAATGGCGCACCCAAAATTATACTCGGAGCTGTTTAAGTTGCAAGCGGCGGGGTATCAGTAGAATCTATTAAACAAATAATTAATTTGTTAGATTTAATAGTATTTTTAAACTAACCATATAATGGAAATAAACGCCATAATGGTGTTTATCCACATGTTGTAGCCCATTATGAAAAACCTCATTTTCGGAATTATAATCACGTTTCAAATTTTAGCTTGCAGCTCGAAAAAAGATAACTATTTGATCAAATTCCACGATGGAGAACTCGACGAAATCGGAGTTC
>CAXBDO010000018.1:0-15541 GCA_963974165.1 uncultured Aequorivita sp. | reverse complement strand
TAGGTAGGGTAATATCGCAGGCTACACAGATTTTGGTCTGTGGGTTGAGGTTTTCTATCAAGCTCTGCAGCATTTGGTTATTGCGATAGGGCGTTTCAATAAACAATTGGGACTGGTCAAAATCTTTTGACGATTTCTCCAAGCGTTTTAATTCAGACTTTCGTTCACTTTTATCTATTGGTAAATAACCATTAAATGCAAAGTTCTGCCCATTAAATCCACTGGCCATCATAGCCAATAGGATAGAAGAAGGCCCTACCAATGGCACCACCTTAATGCCGAGTTCATGGGCATAATGTACAGTTCGCGCTCCGGGATCGGCAATTCCAGGACAGCCTGCGTCGCTAATTACACCAACGTCAAATCCTTCCAAACAGGGGTTTAACATTGCAGGAATCTCTTCCACACTGGTAAACTTGTTTATTTCCTGAAACTTCAGTGTTGGCTGTTTCTTTTCTGGAACTATGCTTTTTATAAATCGACATGCATTTTTTTCGTGTTCAACAATATAATGGTCTATTCGTTCCACCGCCTTTTTTACTGAAATGGGTAGCACCGCTAAAGGTGGTACATCGCCCATAGGGCAGGGAATTAAATATAAATTTCCTTTTTTTGAAGTCATTAAAATTTATTGAATAATTAATTTTTTAAATACTGTTTTTGAACCTGCCGAAGTAACTTTTGCGAAATAAATGCCGAAATTTAAATTAGAAACTGAAATGGCAATTTCATATTTTGAAATATTTTCTTCCGAAACAACTAAGCGACCCTGCATGTCATAAAGTTTAACGCTTTCAAGAAATTCATTTTTCAAGGTGAAAGAAACATTTTCCGCGGCAGGATTAGGAAACATTCTTAGGTTACTTTGCATCGAAAATTCTTCATTATTTGCAGTTACACCACCTTTCACTTTGTAAATGGTGCCGTTAAAATCAATAATGTATAATTCTTTTTCGCTGTCTTCGCCAAAAGAAACCCAGCTGCCCCCAAAATTGCCATGGTTTACTAGATTTCCAGTTTCGTCTACAGTGCCAATCATTCCGCTGCAAAAATCCGCGAAAAAATAAAGCGCCGCAATATCGGTATATTCCGAACCTCTATAAACATAGCCCCCAGTTATAGAGCAATTGCCATTTGAATGGTTGTATTCAGCGAGCGGAAAGGTTAAATCTGCTTGTGGTGGGCAACCTTGAGTATTAAATGGCTGTGTGCCCTCATAACATCTCCAACCGTAATTTAATCCCGCCTCGGTAACGTTGGCCCGGTTTATTTCCTCTCTACTTGTTTGGCCCACATCTGCAATCCAAAGGTTGTTATCGGTAAAATCGAAAGAAAAACGCCACGGGTTTCGTAAGCCATAGGCCCAGATTTCATCTAGCGCGTTTGGGTCTGCAACAAATGGATTGTCTGCAGGTATGCCATAATTATTTCCTCCGCTTGGGTTATCAACATCAATCCTCAATATTTTTCCCAAGAGAAATGAAAGATCCTGCCCTCTATCGTTAGGATCGCCACTACCGCCACCGTCACCGGAAGCGATATAAAGGTAGCCATCGGGCCCAAAAGCCAAGTTGCCGCCATTATGGTTGGATGCGGGTTGGGTGTAATCCAAAATAGGTAATTCTGAATTTGGATCAGCCAAGTCTGGATTAGACCCGTCTACTATAAATCTTGAAATCTGGGTATTGCCATTAAGGTTAGTGTAATTCACATAGAAATAGCCATTGTTGGCGTAGTCCGGATGAAATGCCAAGCCCAGCAATCCACGTTCACTATTGGTTGTAACCAGCGCTGAAATATCCAAATAGGGATTGGTGTTTACAGTTCCATCTGCTTGAATAATCTTAATTTTTCCGCCTTTTTCAACAATAAATAAGCGCGCATCATTTGCATGCTGCAAACTTAACGGTTGGTTGAAATTGTCCTTAAAAAATTCAATACTTACATCCTGTGAAAATAAGGAAGTTGAAAAAATAAGGAGAAAAAATGTGCGTAGTATATGTTTCATAACCAATTTTTTAAGTGAATTATTAAAAGTAAGAAAATTGGCCATTAAATTGCGTTAAAGCTTGCTCGCAATTTGCTCGCAGGCTTCATCAAGCATTTTATATACGTTTTCAAACCCAACATTTCCTCCGAAATAAGGATCTGGTACGTCTACATTTTCATTCGGGAAAATTTCATCGAGAATGAGTTTTACCTTGGCTCTATGCGCATCAGTTTCGGCGAGGGCCAGAACGTCATCCTTGTTGCTGTTGTCCATTACATAGATTAAATCGAAGTTGTCGAAATCCTTGGCGCTAAATTGTCTTCCGCGTTGCCCGGTTATATCTATCTTAAACTTTTTGCCGATTGCGATGCTTCGTTTGTCTGGCAGATCGCCAACGTGCCAATGGCCCGTACCCGCAGAATCTACGAATACCTTTGTAGGATCGACCTTAGATTTCAAAATGCCTTCAGCCAAGGGCGAGCGGCAAATATTGCCAAGGCAGACCATAAGAATTTTGTACTGTTGCAAAATATTTGGGGTTTTTGTTAAGTTACAAAGTTAGTAGGTAAATTAATACCTTACAACACTGTAACTTAAAGAAATAAAATTTTTACAACGTAAGCTTTTTGCTAAGATCTTCCACATATTTGCGGAATTGCTTGTCTGTGCTGGAAAGATTATCTACGGTTTTGCAAGCGTGGAGCACGGTAGCGTGATCGCGTTGCCCAATTTGTGAGCCAATAGATGCAAGAGATGCCTTGGTGAATTTCTTCGCAAAAAACATCGCCAATTGGCGGGCCTGAACAATATGTCTTTTTCGCGTTTTGGATTGCAGGGTGTCTACATCCATCTGGAAATAATCGCTCACAACCTTTTGGATATAATCTATGGAAACTTCACGTTTGGTGTGTTTCACATAGTTATCTACAATCTTGCGGGCCAGTTCAATGGTAATTTCCTTTTTGTTGAAAGATGAATGTGCAATCAACGAAATGATAGCGCCTTCAAGTTCGCGGATATTGGTTTTTATATTATTAGCCAAAAACTCAACAATATCGTCTGGCATTTCAACCCCATCGCGATACAATTTGTTTTTAATAATGGCAACACGGGTATCGTAATCAGGATGGTTCAATTCGGCGGAAAGTCCCCATTTAAAGCGGGAAAGTAAGCGCTGCTCAATATCTATCATATCTACCGGCGCCTTGTCGCTAGTTAAGATAACCTGCTTGCCGTTTTGATGTAAATGGTTAAAAATATGGAAGAAAACATCTTGGGTTCCGGCCTTGCCAGAAAGCAATTGTATATCGTCCACAATAAGTACATCTATAATTTGATAGAAATGAATAAAGTCATTACGGTTATTCTTCTTAACAGATTCAATGTATTGCTGCGTGAATTTTTCAGCAGAAATATATAGAACGGTCTTTTCTGGATATTTATCTTTTATATCTACACCTATGGCGTGGCCTAGGTGTGTTTTTCCCAATCCAACTCCACCAAAAATAAGCAAGGGGTTAAAAGAGGTGCCGCCTGGCTTGTTGGCAACTGCTAAACCGGCAGAACGTGCCAATCTATTAGATTCGCCTTCAAGAAAGCTTTCGAAATTATAATTAGGATTAAGTTGTGACTCTATCTTTACGTTGCGAATTCCTGGAATTACAAACGGATTTTTAAGTTCCGGACTTTTGTTTTTCAAGGGAACGTCAACTTCCTGAGACTGGAGGTTGCTTCGGTTGGCGCTTGGAATTTTTTCGGTAAAAGGTTGTTTGTTGCCATAGGTGTTTTCCATTCTAATAATGTAAACCAACTTGGCCGTAGTTCCCAATTCCTTTGTAAGGGCAACTTTCAATATTTTAACATAGTGTTCCTCGAGCCATTCGTAAAAAAATTTGCTCGGTACCTGAATGCTCAACGCATTATCGGTTAACTTTACCGCCTTAATGGGTTCGAACCAAGTTTTGAAAGCCTGCGAAGTGATGTTATCTTCGATAAAAGCCAAACAATTGTTCCAAACCGATTCCGCAGTTTTGCTCATAGTTAAAATTTCTGTTTTTATTTTAAAAAGATATGGCCAAAAAATAGGGGATGGAGTATTTCCGGGCTATTTATTAACAGTGCAAATATGTGAACAAAAAAGTTATAAAAAAAACTACCTAGGGGTTGAATAATTAGTTTTTTTTCGCCATACTTCACTTTCGATAAAACTACAAAAAAACTTTCTTTAATTATCACAATTTTGAATAATACATCAACACAGATTAGAGTACGTTATGGTGAAACAGACCAAATGGGTGTGGTTTATTATGGCAACTATGCCCAGTACTTAGAACAGGGCCGTACGGAATGGCTGCGATCCCTTGGTTTCAGTTATAAGTGGATGGAAGCCAATAATATACACCTTCCGGTAGTGCATTTTAGCATAGATTATAAGCTGCCCGCTTATTATGATGACATACTTACGGTAAAGACAATTTTGAAGAAAACACCGACCGTAAAAATTGAATTTCAATATGAAATTTATAATGAGTCCAAACAACTTTTGGCAACCGCTACAACCGTCCTTGTTTTTATAAATAGCAGCACTAAAAAGCTGATGAAAGCACCCGATTATTTGCTTGAAAAATTAACCGAGTAAGCCTAGTATCCAAAGGTTTAATTTTAAGTTTTCAACAATTAATTTAACAATTATTCGGTAGGCTTGATTGTAATTTTATAGGTGTTATTGAAGAGGTCAAAAATGCGTGCCGCATCTTTTTTGCGAACCGCTATCTCAATCTCGCAGTTCAGTTCCATTTTTTGATCAACAAGCTTTAGATCTTCATCTTTTATAATTCGCATTACCGTATTCATTTCTGGGTACTCAAATTTTAAAAGAAAGGTTTCATCTATGGTTCGTTTAACAATCCTACAAGTTTCCAAAGCCATTTGCGCTGTGGTTTTGTAGGCCTGTATCAATCCGCCAACCCCAAGTTTTGTACCTCCAAAATATCGCACAACCACCACCAAAACATTAGTAATATCGAAAGATTGTAGCTGCCCGTAAATGGGCATGCCGGCGCTATTTGAGGGTTCGCCGTCGTCATTTGCACGGTAGTGCTCATAACTCTTGCCCAACTGCCAGGCGTAACACCAATGCCTCGCGCTATGGTGCTGTTTTTTTAAAGCTTCCAGATGTTCTTTTACCTGATCTTCTGAGGTTACGGGATAGGCATAACCGAAGAATTTACTTCCCTTTTCCTTAAAAAGAACTTCTTCAGAAGGTTTAAGGATTTTTTTATAAGTATCTTTTTCAGTTTCCAAGTTTCAAGTTTATTTTTCGGTTACCATTTTTCAATGGCAATTAAAATAATGCTAATAATGGCTAGCCCAATTCCTATCCAGTTCTTGGGCAATAATTTTTCTTTAAATAATAATATTCCCACCAAGGTCGAAACCATTACAATGGCAACATTATTAACGGTGAATACGCCCGAGCTATCAAAAATACCACTGCGAAGCGCCTGCACCAAGAAATAGATGGAAAAATAATTCGGAATTCCCAAAGCAATTCCGCCCAGAATATTTTTAAATTGAAATTTGAAATTTCCCTTACTTGCCTGAAATCCTAAAATAACAAAACCAATTACACCGGCCATGGCATAAATGGTTGCAGAAAAAATAGGAATATCGTTTTTTGCTATTAACGCGCCTTCCAAATATTTGATGGTGGTATCTATAAAACCGCTTCCTAAAAAAACCAAAATTGGAAATATAAAATTTGAGCGTTTTATTTTTATTCCATCTTTCGTTTTAATGGATGCCAAATAGACCGATGCGAGCGCCAAAATTATACCCGTAATTTTTAAGATTCCAAAGCTTTCATTGTAATAGACAAACCCAAAAAGAATAGGAATGGCAACGCTCATTTTTGTAGCTACGGAAACGACTGAAAGTCCGCTGCGCTGTGTGGTAATTGCCATTAAATTGAATACCGTTATAAAGAGCGCACCCAACACCAAAGCATACGGAAACCATCCATACGTTGGGATAGCCGCAAAATCTACGGCATCTTTTTGGAGCACTATGCCGCAAAAACAGGCGGTTACATAATTGAAAACAATGCCGTGCATAATGTTGATTTTAAACTTCGCGAAAAGTTTAAAAACCACAAATATCATGGTGGACGAGAGTATGCTTAGTATAAGCGCTATCAAGAAGAAGGATTTTTGAAAATTCGCAGCGTATTGTCCTTTAATTTTTCTTCGGAAATATAAGTGCCTTTAAAAGTTGGAGCTTTAATGCCTTCGTTAAAATTAATGTTGCCATTAAATATAAAAACTTCATCCCACAAATTGGCATCAATAAAACTTTGAAGGGTTTGTGCGCCCCCTTCAATTATTACGGATTGAATATTTCTTCGGAAAAGCACTTCGCATATTTGTTGAGGAATATTTTTGGAAAAATCGATTTTTTCAAAAGTTAGGCTTTCTGAAGATTTGCTTTCTTTTTCATTGAAAACAATCGTTTTTGCGCTCCCATCAAAAACTGAATAATCGTTCGAAATTTTTTGCTCGCGATCAATAACCAGACGAATTGGATTTTTTCCCGCCCAATCTCTAACCGTTAGGGACGGATTGTCTTGAAGCACCGTGTTTGTTCCCACCAAAATTGCTTGCTCTTCGGCCCGCATTTTATGCGCCCGTTGACGGGAATATTCATTGGTTATCCACACCGGTCTTTTTTCATTTCTTCTTTCATTTTGTGGCGCAATATAACCGTCTGCTGTCTGCGCCCATTTCAGAAAGATATATGGCCTCTTAGTGTAGTGAAAATTAAAAAACCTTTTGTTGAGATTGTTGCATTCGGTTTCCAGAACCCCGACAATTACTTGGCAGTCCGCTTCCATCAGTCTTTTTATGCCGCGGCCCATTACTTGGGGATTAGAATCTAAACTGCCAATTACCACTTTTTTTATGCCCATTTCAACAATTAAATTTGCACAGGGAGGTGTTTTTCCAAAATGGCTGCAAGGTTCCAGGCTAACATAGATGGTTGCTTCCTTTAAAACCTCTTTATTGGGTACGCTAGCTATGGCATTTACTTCGGCATGGGGTTGCCCAGACATATAATGCCAGCCTTCCCCAATAATCTTGTCGTTATAAACAATTGCGCTGCCCACCAACGGATTTGGATAGGTGGTTCCCAGCCCGTTTTTGGCCAGTTGTATGCAGCGCATCATATATTTTTCGTGTATCTTCACCGCGTAAAAATACAAGGATTTAATTAAAATGAACACACCAATTATCCGCCTTATTGAAAAGAAGGACAATCCGCAAATAGCTAGCGTAATACGCAGCGTTCTGGAAGATTTTAATGTGCCTAAAGTGGGGACGGCATATGCCGATGCCGCCTTGGATTGTATGTATGAGACTTATCAAAAACCAAAAGCAGTTTACTTTGTAATAGAAGAGAACGATAAAGTAATTGGCGGTGCAGGTATTGCGCAGTTAGACAATTTTGAGGGCAATGTTTGTGAGCTGCAGAAAATGTATTTTTTGCCCGAAGCACGCGGCAAAGGTCTTGGTGCGCAAATGATGGAATATTGTTTAACAAAGGCGCGCGAATTCGGGTTTGAGCAAGTGTATCTGGAAACTATGGATTATATGACCCAGGCCCAAAAACTATACAAACAAGCCGGTTTTGAATATATTGATGGCGCCTTGGGCGATACGGGCCATTACTCGTGTCCGGTGCATATGTTGAAAACTTTATAATTTCGAAATTCCAAATACTAAATCCCCCACAATAGTATCAATAGCATCTACAGCACCAATCGCATCTTGTGAAAATCGCAGAACTTAAATATAATTTTAGAGCAGCCCTTGCCGATTTTTACCCTTCGGAAGAAGTGCAGTCGTTTTTCAATATCCTTTCTGAAAAGTATATGGGGCTTTCACGCCTAGAAATCGCATTGGAGCCCGAAAAATCAGTTTTTGAAGATGCCGTTGAAAAATTTGATGAGGCCTTAACTCGCCTCAAAACTCACGAACCTATTCAATATATAATAGGCGAAACCGAATTTTTCGGTCTTCCCTTTAAAGTGAACAAACATACCCTAATTCCCCGGCCGGAAACGGAAGAATTAGTTGAATGGATACTTAAGGAAATTCCTTCCTCAGAGGCGATGGAACTTTTGGATATTGGTACGGGGAGCGGCTGTATTGCTATTTCACTTGCAAAAAGTCTTCAAAACGCGAACGTTTCAGCTTTGGATATTTCAAAGGAAGCCTTAAAAATTGCCAGCGAAAATGCAGAATTAAATAAAGTGGAGGTCAATTTTTTTCAAGCAGATATTTTGAATTCCGAAACGCTTCCAGAGCAGTATGATATTATAGTTTCAAACCCGCCCTATGTGCGAGAACTGGAAAAAAAACAGATGCAAGTCAATGTTTTAAAATATGAACCGGATTCAGCTCTGTATGTTAAGAACGAAGATCCTTTAGTGTTTTATCGCAGCATTGCCCTTTTGGCAAAAAACTATCTAAAATCTGACGGAAAACTCTTTTTCGAGATTAATGAGTACCTTGGGGATGAAATGATTGCCCTTTTAAAAGGTCAAGGTTTTAAAAATATTGAAATTATAAAAGACATCTACGGCCGAAACCGAATGATGAAATGTAATTTATAATCCCCCTGAATTTTCTGCGCCACTTTGACGAAAAATTTTATATGGCTCAGCATTCACAAAGAAATGGAGATATGAACAAACTTGAAAAAATATGCGTTTTTTGCGGCAGTAGCGATGGCAATGATCTTGCAATAACCGATGCGGCCATTAAATTAGGTGAAATCTTTGTAAGCCATAAAATTACACTAGTGTATGGCGCGGCAAAAATAGGGGTAATGGGCACAATAGCTAAAAGTGTTTTGGACAATAATGGCGGTGTAATAGGTATAATTCCTGCATTTTTAAAGAAAAAGGAAGTTGTACATCTTGGATTAACAGAGCTTATTACAACCAAAAATATGCACGAGCGCAAGCTTAAAATGCAGGAAGCGAGTGATGGTTTTATTGCACTTCCGGGTGGAATGGGCACACTTGAGGAACTTTTCGAAATAATTACCTGGCTTCAACTGGGGCTGCACCAAAAACCAATTGGCTTGCTGAATATTAATGGGTTTTATAACGATCTAATTAAAATGTTGGAAACCATGGTGCGCAAAGGTTTTCTTTCCATGGACAATTACAACCTGCTTTTGGTAGATTCCAATCCATTGAATCTTATTAAGAAAATGGAGGAATTTAAAAGGCCGGAGCTTCCCAAATGGCTAAATGAAGATAGGGCATAAAAAAACCTAGCAGCTCCCAAAGGCCTGTGAAGTTTAAATTTTATATTTGTTCTATGAATATTGAACAGCAAATAAACTCCCTTCGCAACGAACTTCGCGAACATAATTATAACTACTACGTATTGGATAACCCAACGGTATCCGATTTTGAATTTGACCAAAAATTAAAGCAACTGCAGGAGCTTGAAAAGGCCCATCCTGAATTTCACGATCCCAATTCGCCCACACTTCGTGTTGGGGGAGAGATTACCAAAAATTTTAAGACCGTTCCGCATACCTATAGAATGTATTCCTTAGATAATTCCTATTCAAAGGAAGATTTGGAAGATTGGGAAAAAAGAATTGAAAAAGCGGTTGACGGAAAGGTTGAATTTACCTGCGAGCTAAAATACGATGGCGCCTCCATCAGTTTAACTTATGAGAACGGGAAACTTTTAAAAGCAGTAACCCGAGGCGATGGTTTTCAGGGCGATGATGTAACGGCCAATGTAAAAACTATCCGTTCGGTGCCATTGCAATTGAAGGGCGATTATCCGCCGCTTTTTGATATTCGGGGCGAAATTGTTCTGCCTTTTGAAGGTTTCACAAAAATGAATGCCGAAAGGGTTGAATTGGGGGAAGAGCCTTATCGAAATCCACGTAACACTGCTTCCGGCAGCTTAAAACTGCAGGACAGCGCTGAGGTTGCCAAACGTCCCTTAGATTGTTTGTTATATAGTATACAAGGCGAAAGGCTTCCCATAAAAACACAATTTGAAAGTTTGGAAAAAGCCCGAAGCTGGGGGTTTAAAATTCCAGAGGCTGCCACGCTTGCAAAGAATTTAAAGGAAGTATTGGATTTTGTGAATTATTGGGATGTGCATCGCCATGAATTGCCCTATGAAACCGATGGAGTAGTAGTAAAGGTGAACAATTTGCAGCAACAGGAAGAGCTTGGGTATACCGCCAAATCGCCACGCTGGGCTATGGCATATAAATTTAAGGCAGAACAGGTTTCTACGGTTTTAAATCAAATTACCTATCAGGTTGGGCGTACGGGCGCCATTACGCCAGTTGCAAATCTGGAACCCGTAGAGCTTGCAGGAACCATTGTAAAGCGCGCCTCGCTTCATAATGCAGATCAAATTGAAAAGCTCGATATTCGCGAAGGTGATACCGTTTTTGTGGAAAAAGGCGGTGAAATTATTCCGAAGATTATTGGCGTAGATTTTACACAGCGTGATCCAAAATCTGAACCAACACATTATATTACCCAATGTCCCGAGTGTAGCACGCCATTGGTAAGAACCGAAGGCGAAGCGCAACATTATTGCCCCAATGCTGCTGGCTGCCCACCCCAAATTATTGGGCGCATCCAACATTTTATTTCGCGTAAGGCGATGGATATTGAAGGTCTGGGCGGCGAAACTATAGCGTTATTGGTAAACAATGGCTTGATAAATAATTATGCAGACCTATATCTTTTAAAGGAAGAGCAAATAATTCCGTTGGAACGCATGGCCCAAAAAAGTGCCGAAAATATTGTTAATGGAATTGAGGCATCAAAACAAATTCCTTTTGAAAGGGTTCTTTTTGGGTTGGGGATACGATATGTGGGCGAAACGGTTGCAAAAAAATTAGCGAAGCATTTTAAAACAATTGATGCCCTCAAAGAAGCTTCGGAAGAAGAGCTTGTAAAAGTAGATGAAATAGGGGAGCGCATTGCCCAGAGCGTAGTTGCCTTTTTTGCTTCAGAAGAAAATGTGGAAACTGTTGAAAGATTGAAAAGCTATGGGGTTCAGTTGGAAATTTCAGCAGAAAAACTGGCAAACCAAACCAATACATTAAACGGAAACACTTTTGTGGTGTCTGGCGTTTTCACAAAAGTTTCGCGCGATGAACTTAAAAAATTGATTGAAGATAACGGTGGAAAGGTTTCCAGCTCTATTTCGTCTAAGACAAATTACGTGGTGGCGGGCGATAATATGGGGCCCAGCAAAAAAACCAAGGCAGAGAGTCTGGGTGTTGCCATTATTTCGGAAGATGAATTTCTGAAAATGATTTCAATTTGAAAAGTAAATAAGCCTTGAAAAAAACTATTTTTGCCACTCTAGCATTGCCGGTTCTATGTTGAAAAACGTTAAAAAAAATTCATTAAAAAAACATATTGAAAAGACCTTGACTACGCGCGATTTTTCTAAGCGCAACGAGCCATTAAGGTATTTGGGTTTTTTGGTAGGGGAGAAATTAACAGTCAGAATGCAACAGAATTTCTCGATTTTCCATTCGATGTGCTTATTGGGTTTTATCCGGGAAAACACGAATTTTTAAGCGCAATGGTGGCCCAGAGCAAAGCAAAATTTAAAATGGGTTTTGGCGGCGCAGATGAACGTCTTTACGATCTTTTGCTTGCCGTAGATCCTTCAAATATGGAGCTCTTTAAAAAAGAAGCAATAAAATACCTGCAAATTTTTAAGAAAATTTAGAATCCTAATTCTCAAGCATTCATAATATCAACAACATCAAAACAGTATCTAAAATAAAATCATGAAAAAACTAATAGGAACCGGCGTAGCATTAATAACTCCATTTAAAAGCGATTTTTCCGTAGATGTGGAAGGGCTTAAAAATGTGGTGGATTTCAATATTGAAAACGGAATAGATTATTTAGTGGTTCTTGGCACCACCGCCGAAAGTGCTACCCTTTCGAAAGAGGAAAAGCAGCATGTTATTGATACCGTTATTGCAGCAAATAATAACAGGGTTCCTTTGGTTTTGGGAATTGGGGGTAACAATACCCAAGAAGTTATAAACGAAATGCAAACCCGCGATCTTTCAGCTTTTACGGCAATTCTTTCGGTTTCTCCGTTTTATAATAAACCTACGCAGGAAGGTATCTATCAGCATTTTGCAGCAATTGCCAAGTCGGCGCCCTTGCCTATCATTTTATATAATGTGCCCGGAAGAACGGCTTCTAATATGCTTCCAGAAACCGTAATTCGTCTGGCAACAGATTTTGATAATATTGTGGCTATAAAAGAAGCTGCCGGCGATATTGTGCAGGCAATGAAATTAATTGCTGGCTGCCCAAAAGATTTCCTTGTAATTTCGGGCGATGATATGATTACCTTGCCTATGGTATTGGCAGGTGGTGCAGGAGTTATTTCGGTTATTGGCGAAGGATTTCCAAAGGAATTTTCAAAAATGGTAAAGCTTGGTTTGGAAAGAAAAGTTGATGAAGCTTATGAAATCCATTATAAACTGGCCCCTTCCATAGATTATATTTTTGCGGAAGGAAACCCTGCCGGAATAAAGGCAATCTTCAAAAAACTTGGGGTGTGTGGCGATACTGTTAAATTGCCATTAGTTAGCGTTGGCGATGGGCTAAGATCTAAAATCGACGATTTTATTGATAATTTCTAAAAATCAGACTTTATTATTTTGAAGTTAAAAATTTCAAAAGTCTAGTAAATATTAGTCTTGGGCGCAATATTTTAGCCCAATAATAAGTTTGTCCAATCATGTTTAATTCCCTATTTTTGCACGATGTTTTTTAAGCCCATGCGATTACCACTTTTTATCCTTATTTGCTTTACCATATTACTTTCTTCCTGCAGTCAATACCAGCAGGTGTTGCGAAAGGACGATATGGGAAAAAAATACGCCTTTGCCGACTCCCTTTACAAACAAGGGAAGTATACCAAGGCCCTTAAATTGATGGAGCAATTGGTGCCCGCTTATAGAGGTAAGCCTCAAGGTGAAAAATTAATGTTTATCTACGCCAATACGTATTACAACCTGGAAGATTATTACTTAGCTGGCTACCAATTTGAAAGATTTACACAAGCCTACCCAAAAAGTGATAGTATAGAAGTAGCTTCATTTAAATCGGCTAAAAGTTTCTATCAGCTTTCCCCAAGATATTCCTTGGATCAAAAAGATACCTATAAGGGATTGGAAAAATTACAGGAATTCATCAATTCCTATCCCGAATCTGCAAAACGTGCAGAGGCCAATACGCTTGTTGCCGAATTAAGAAACAAGTTGGAAAAAAAGGAATTTGAAGTTGCAAAACAATATTTGCGCGTTGAAGATTACAAAGCGGCAATTGGTGCTTTCGACAATTTTATTACAGATAATCCCGGCTCAATTTACAGAAAAGAGGCTTTTTATAGAAGACTTGAATCTGCCTATAAATTGGCGATCAATAGTATTCCAATCTTAGTGCAGGAACGTTTGCGCGAGGCAAAGGGACACTACAATAATTTTATAAAATATTATAAGGATACAGATCGGGCTCCCGATGCAATGAAAATTTACCAGGATATAGAGAGCAAAATTGTGCCCTTAGAAACAGAACCCACTATTTAATAATTATTACTATGGATATTAAAAATTCAGAAGCACCCATTAATACTGTTACTTTAGACAAGAATTTAATTGATGCGCCAACAAACAATATTTATGAGGCTATTTCAATTATTTCGAAAAGAGCTTCGCAGATAAATGGCGACATTAAGAAAGAGTTGCTTGAAAAACTTGATGAGTTCGCTACATATAACGATAGTTTGGAAGAGATTTTCGAGAATAAGGAACAAATTGAGGTTTCTAAATTCTACGAAAAACTTCCGAAACCACACGCTTTGGCAGTACAGGAATGGTTAGATAACAAAATCTACCACCGCAACACTGCCGATGAGGTTGTAGAGGAATAAAGCCCAAAACCCACGGAAGGGGAGCCATTTTTGTTAATTTAACCGGCTTTCTATATTGGCTACTGAAAACTGAATACTGAAGTATGAACGGAAAAAATATCTTGCTTGGCGTTACCGGCGGGATTGCCGCTTACAAAACAGCTTTTTTAGTTCGACTTTTGGTGAAAAAAGGAGCTAACGTAAAAGTGGTCATGACAGATTCTGCGAAGGAATTTGTTACTCCGCTTACTCTTGCAACTCTTTCAAAAAACGAAGTCTATTCTTCTTTTACCGAAGAAAAGGATCCCGATAATTTTATCGAGCCCAAATGGAACAACCACGTAGCGTTGGCCCTTTGGGCCGATTTGTTTTTAATAGCGCCCGCTACCGCAAATACGCTTTCAAAAATGGCAAATGGCAATTGCGACAATTTGTTGCTAGCCTGCTATTTATCTGCAAAATGTCCCATTTATTATGCCCCGGCGATGGATTTGGATATGTATCAACACCCTTCAACCGCCGCAACTTTCGAAAAACTTAGCAATTTTGGAAATATTCAAATTCCGGCAGCTTTTGGCGAATTGGCGAGCGGCCTAGTTGGCCAGGGCAGAATGGCCGAACCCGAGGACATTGTTAGTTTCTTAGAAAGTGATTTGGCGTCAAAACTTCCACTTCGCGGCAAAAAATTTTTAATAACCGCCGGCCCAACTTATGAGGCCATAGACCCTGTGCGTTTTATTGGCAACCATTCCAGTGGAAAAATGGGTTATGCTATTGCTGAAGCTACGGCACAACTGGGGGCAGAGGTGACATTAATTTCAGGTCCTTCAGCATTAAATATTGAAAATGCTAACGTTAAAACCATCCGCGTTACTTCAGCTGAAGAGATGTATCTTGCTGCCCACGTATATTTTGATAATTGCGATGTTGCAATTTTAAGTGCGGCAGTGGCAGATTACCGTCCGGCAGAAATCGCTACAGAAAAAATTAAAAAGAAGGACGAATCGCTAACCCTTCAGCTTACAAAAACCAAAGATATCCTGGCCTCGCTTGGCGAAATAAAGAAAAAGCAATTTTTGGTTGGCTTTGCCTTGGAAACCCAAAACGAGGAAGAAAATGCAAAATTGAAACTGAAAAAAAAGAATTTAGATTTAATTGTGTTAAATTCGCTTCGGGACGAAGGCGCCGGATTTCAGACAGACACCAACAAAATTACTTTAATTGCCAAAGACAATAAAACCCTTCCTTTTCCGGTTAAAACTAAACAGGAAGTAGCAAAAGACATTTTAGAATTTATTATAGAACAAACCAATGCGTAAAATTATATTTTTCTTATTAGGTGCCATCACCCTAATTTCTGCACAGGCACAAGAACTTAATTGCACCGTTTCTATTGATGCCGAACAAACTGGGCAACCTAATTTGCAGGTTTTCCGTACGCTGGAAACCCAATTGCGCGAGTTTGTAAATAATACTAAATGGACCGATAACGAATACAAGAACCAAGAGCGAATAGATTGTAATATGACCTTGGTTATAAGCGATT
>CAXBDO010000017.1:0-15626 GCA_963974165.1 uncultured Aequorivita sp. | reverse complement strand
TCAACGGCACGGCCACTATGGCGGGGGCTATCCTTCCAAAAGGAGTGACCACCGTAGTCTGGAACGTGAACGATGGCAACGGCCAGACCGCTACCTGTACCACGGTTATTACCGTAGAGGACAATGAGGCGCCGGTCATTACCTGTGTGCCAAATGCAACCCGTGATACCGATCCGGGCCTTTGCCAGTACACGGTGGTAGGCAATGAATTTGATGCTACGTTTACCGACAACTGTCCGAATGGCACCATCACCAACGACTACAACGGTACCGCGACCATGGCAGGTGAAATATTGCCAACGGGAGCTACCACTGTTGTATGGATGGTAAACGACGGCAATGGCCAGACGGCTAGCTGTACCACCGTAATTACAATCCAGGACAACGAGGTGCCTATCATTGCATGCCCGGCAAACATTAATGCGAATACCGATGCCGGCCAATGCTTTGCGACCGTAACTTTCGCAAACCCATTAGCTTTTGACAACTGTGGGATAGCAAGCGTGGTACAGACCATGGGCGACCCAAGTGGAAGCGGCTTCCCGGTAGGTATAAATACAATTGAGTTTACCGCAACCGATATAAACGGAAACATCAGCACCTGTAGCTTTACCATTACGGTAACGGACAATGAGGCGCCAGTGGCCGTTTGCCAGAACATTACCATCCAGCTCGATGCCGCCGGAAACGCGACCATCGTAGCCTCCGATGTTGATGGCGGAAGCACCGACCAATGTGGGGTTGCGAGTATAGCGATTGATGTAGATACATTTGACTGTTCAGATGTTGGCGACAACAACGTTGTACTTACCGTTACGGATATACACGGAAATACCTCGAGCTGTACCGCAATAGTAACCGTAGAGGATGTAACCGCACCGGTTGTGGTATGCCAGGACATCACCGTGGAACTAGACCCTGTAACGGGAACGGTAACCATCAACGGAACAGATGTAGATGGCGGCAGCACAGATGCCTGTGGCATTGCGAGCTATGACCTAGATATGGATACCTTCGACTGTTCGAACGTTGGCGACAACCTGGTTACATTGACGGTAACCGATGTAAACGGCAATACTTCAACCTGTACCGCCACGGTAACTGTTGAGGACAATACAAGCCCTGTACTGGTTTGCCAAGACTTTACATTGGAACTTGGAGCAGATGGCACTGCCACGCTAGACCCAAGTAATGTTATTGCAAGCAATACAGACAACTGTAGCATATTTACAACTGCTGTAGATATTACAGAGTTCAGCTGTTCAGATATTGGTGCGCCAATAACCGTTCAGGTATTTACAATGGATGTTAATGGCAACCTTTCAAGCTGTACTTCACAAGTAACTGTAGTAGATGTAATGGCGCCAGTTATTAGCTGTCCCGCAGATCAAACTGTAGATCCAGGACCTGGAAATATATTCTATATACTTCCAGATTACTTTGCAACGGGTGAGGCTACCGCAATAGACAACTGTACAGATCCAATTACCGTTACTGGCCAGTCTCCTGCAGCCGGCACGCCGCTTTCAGATGGCACCTACACTATTACCCTTACGGCAACAGACGAATATGGTAATATTGGTACCTGTGAGTTCGAGCTAATTGTAGAGAGTGTACTTGGAACAAGCGATAACAACCAAAACCTAGGTAGTATTTCAATGTATCCTAACCCTGCAAAAGGTCAGATAACTATAGCCAACCCTCAGAGCCTAGAGCTTGAGAAGGCTACTATTTATGACCTAACAGGAAGATTGGTGCAGTCTTTCAATCTTAAGGGAATGGCTACCGCCAAGACACTTAATATAGACCAACTTGCCGCAGCTACATATGTAGTTATTATTGAAGGCAAAAAGGGTGCGATTACAAAACGATTAATAAAAGAGTAAATCGCTAACCCAATAATTTCAAAACCCCTTGTGCCTATTGCACAAGGGGTTTTTTGTTTTTTATATTTTATTTTTCTTAAACAAGAATCTTCCCCAGCACCTCCCATATGGTTAAATTATAGTGAAATAACACAGACCTTTCATTCTTTAATTTTAATTTTAAAAGAAAAAGTAAACTATGAGATCTATCTGGAATGGTTCAATAAGCTTTGGTCTGGTTTCAATTCCCATAAAAATGTATAGCGCATCTGAAGATCGAAAAATAGATCTGGATATGTTAGATGTGCACGACAATGCCCGTATTCGATATAAAAGGGTAAATGAAGATACCGGGAAAGAAGTAGAGTGGAAGGATATCGTAAAAGGCTTTAAAAAAGATGATGCCTATATCGTGCTCGAAAAAGATGACTTTGAAAAGGCGAATATGAAAAAAAGCAAAACCATAGATATTGAAGAATTTGTGGAAGAGAGCGAAGTTAGCGACCTGCTTTTTAAAAGTCCTTATTTTTTAGAACCCCAAAAGGAAGGCGGCAAAAGCTATAATCTATTGCGCGATGCCCTTAAAAAAACGGGTAAGCTTGGAGTAGCCACTTTCGTAATGCGCCAAAAGGAACATTTAAGTTTAATTGGAGTTTACAAAAATGCATTGGTGTTACACGTAATTCGCTTTGCAGATGAAATCCGCGATCCGGCCGATTTAAAATTACCATCTACCAAAGTTTCAAAAAAAGAGGTAGATATGGCGCTGTCCTTAATTGAAAATTATACAACCCCATTTAAGCTGGAAAAATATAAGGATGTTTATAACAAACAATTAATGAAGATAATCAACAATAAGGCCAGCGGGAAAAAAACCCGCACCCAAAAAGTTGATACTACGCCAACCCAAGCAGACGATTTAATGGCGAAACTAAAAGCCAGTCTGGAAAAGAAAAAGAAGAAAAGCAAAGCTTCATAACCCGTGGGCTTAAACGATTACATAAAAAAACGCAAGTTTAACACCACGCCCGAACCGAAGGGCGAACTAGATACCAATAACGCCAACCGTTTTGTTATTCAACGCCATCAGGCCCGGCGTTTGCATTACGATTTAAGGTTAGAAATAGACGGCGTTCTAAAAAGTTGGGCAGTCCCAAAAGGCCCTTCCATGAACCCTTCCGATAAAAGGTTGGCTATAATGACCGAAGACCACCCTGTAAAGTATCTCGACTTTCATGGCACCATTCCCAAAGGGAATTATGGGGCGGGCGTAATGGATATCTGGGATACCGGCACCTTTCAAATTTTGGAAAGCGATGAAGGCACAAATGCCCTAAAACAATTGGAAAAGGGCGATCTAAAAGTAGAATTCTTCGGAAATAAAATAAAAGGCACTTTTGCCCTTGTACACACAAAAAGGGGCGAGGTTCAAAATCAATGGCTTCTTATAAAAAAGAAGGATTCCTTCGCTACAGACCTTGACTACGATGCCGAAATTTTTGCGCCTACTACCAAGGCTCCAAAACCCGGCAAAATTAAAACATTAGACCCTACCGAATATGTAAAACCCATGTTGGCTAGTCCAGCCAAAAAAATCTTTAAAGACCCAAATTGGATATTTGAATTAAAATGGGACGGCTATCGCGTAATGGCAAATATAAACGATGGGAAAGTAGCGCTGTACTCGCGTAACGGCATATCGTACAACAGCAAATTTGGCGCTATTAAAAGGGAATTGGATGCCCTGCCGCACGATTGTATTCTGGACGGCGAAGTAGTGGTAATGGATAAAAATGGCAACACCGATTTTCAAAAACTTCAAAAATATGATGCCGAAAAAACAAAAGGGCAACTTAAATATTATGTTTTTGATTTACTTAATTTAAATGGCCACGACACAGTTTCCCTTCCCCTGCTTGAACGCAAAAGTCTCTTGCCCGAAATTCTGGAAGGGATGGAAAATGTGCTTTTCTGCGACCATATTGAGGGTATGGGCCCCACCCTATACAAACGCGCCGTGGAAGCTGGCATGGAAGGGGTGATTGCCAAAAAAGCAGATTCGCTTTATACCCCGGGTTACCGAAGTGAAAGCTGGCTTAAAATAAAACATAGCAATACAGAAGAAGCCATAATATGTGGGTATACCGATTCGGAAACGGGCGGCTCTATTTTTGGATCGCTAATATTGGGAATGTATCGCGAAGGCACCTTGACCTATGTTGGTAATTGCGGCACTGGTTTTTCTTCCGCGGAACAAAAACAACTTTTAAAAAAAATGAAAGCTTTGGCAACCGAAAAAAATCCGTTCGGGAAAAAGATTTCATTAAAAGGAAGAACTCCCAATTGGGTTACACCCCAACTTATTTGTGAAGTTAAATTTTCTGAATGGACCAAAAGTGGCCTTATGCGCCATCCCAGCTATAAAGGCCTTCGCAACGATAAAATTCTAGCTGAAATTGAACCCCAACAACCTAAAAGTGTTCCCGAAAAAACTTCGAAGAATTCAGCTTCGCATTTAGAGGTTGACGGTATTTCGGTGCCTCTTTCAAACCTTGAAAAAACCTATTGGCCAGATTCGGGCTATACTAAATATGATTTAATCGATTATTATTTGCAAACCGCAGATACCATTTTACCATATTTAATAGACCGTCCTCAAAACCTGCATCGGCACCCAAATGGCATAGACAAGCCTTCTTTTTTTCAAAAGGATAATGAAAGCCTGCCAGACTGGGTTGAAACTATAGACATCTATTCAAAATCTTCAAAAAAGAAAATTGCCTATTTGTTCTGCCAAAATGAAGCAACACTTTTGTATATGGCAAATTTGGGCTGTATCGAGCTCAATCCGTGGAATTCAACTATAAAAAACCTTGAAAATCCTACTTACACGGTTATTGATATAGACCCTTCCGATAAAAACACCTTTGAACAGGTAATTGAAGTTGCCTTGGCCGCCAAGGAAGTTTTGAACTTGGCTAAAATTGAAGGCTATTGTAAAACCTCGGGCTCCAATGGCCTTCACATTTATATTCCCTTAGGCGCTAAATATGGTTTTGATGAAGCATGCGATTTTACAAAACTGCTCTGTTATTATATTCACGAAAAATTGCCAAAACTTACAAGTATGGAACGCGCCGTAAAAAGCAGAAAGGGCAAGATTTATTTAGATTATCTTCAGAATAGGCGCGGGCAAACCTTGGCGGCCCCTTATTGCGTTAGGCCAAAACCGGGTGCCACCGTATCTGCACCGCTTGCCTGGAAGGAAGTTAAATCGGGGCTGCAATTATTGGATTTCACCATAAAAACAATGCCTGCCAGAATACAGAAAATTGGAGATTTATTTACCCCCGTTTTAGGAAAGGGCATAAATATGGAAACGGCAATAGACAACCTGTCCAAAAAATAAGGTTTCCGCATCTTCCCATATAAAATTTTCTGCAAACTAATATTTAAAGGTTTGACTATCTTTTCTTTAAGTGAATCGGCATATTTATGTGAAAATCAGGGTTAAAATCGCTGTAAAGTGAAATTTTCCGCTGTATTACGGGGATTTGCTGTAATAAATACAAAAATTGAAAAGCACAAACCTACCCCAGATTCCGCAAAATTTTATATGTTCCGTCTTTTGGAACATGCCTCAAAACTCCCCGATACGGTAATAGGCCAAACATATAGTCACATCGGTATTCAGTACAATAAATTATCTGTTCCAGATTCGGCTGAATATTATATGAAAAAGGCGCTGGATTATACCAAGGCCAACCCAAAAGTGCATGCCGAAATGTACCTAAACCTCGCCATTAACTATCGAATAGGTTCCAGATATAACGAATCTTTGGAGGCCAGTGCAAAGGCTATCGAAATGTTTAAAAAAGCCGACAACCAAATGGGAGTGGGCAGGGTTTATGGCGAAATGGGCTCTAACTACAATTATATGTTAGACAGCGAAAAGGCGCTGAAATACCTGAAAAAATCTATTGCCATTTTAAGTAAAGGGAAGGATGTTAGGGAACTGCACGTAGTAAAGCAAAAACTTGCCAATTTATATTATAACAATGGCAATTTCGCCTTTGCCAGAGATATTTATGAAGAAGTACTTCCCACCTTCGCCAAAAATAAAAGCACCAATTATTACATCACCCTTTTAAGTTATGCCGATTGCTTGCTTCATCTGGAAGAAGATTATAAGGAGGCGGAGATTGCCCTTAAGGAAGTGGTAGAGGGTTTTACAACCGTAAACAACAAGGAGTATATGTGGTTGGCCATAAATAATCTGGCCCATCTTTATGATGATACCGGCCGGACCGAAGCAGCTAGGGAAGCCTTTGAGGAGGCCCATCAGGGGCTGTACCAGTTAAACTCACCGCGGTTTATGGAAACCAGCGTGCGCTATCTGGATTTTTTAAACAAACAAAAACGCTATAACACCGCACTGGAAGTTATTAACAGGGTGCAGGCTACCGCAAAATCGGTGCGCCTAAAAATGAATGCCGAAAATGAAGTTGCCTTTTTAAAACAGGCGGTTGCCGTCTATAGCCAAAAAGGAATGGTTGAAAACTCCTTGGCTTCTTTCGAGCGCATGGATTTTTTAAAAGATTCGCTTTATACCGTAACCAATAAAGCCAAGGCGTTGGAACTGCAGGAGTCTTACCAAAATGAACTGCAGCGCGAAAAAAACAGGGTGCTAAAACGCAACAACCAACTCTTGGTAGAGAATAACAGGGAAAAGGATAAAATTCTGCTGTTGGGCGTACTTAGTTTTGTTCTTATACTCATTATTGGGTTTATGCTGTTCCGCTCGCATAGAAACAAATTTCACCTTCAAAAGGAATTGGTTGCCAGCCTCGAAAATTCTAAAAGGGTGTTGGAAGAAAAAAATGAGTTGGCGAAGGAATTGCGGAACGAACGGGAGCGAACCCTTGCGAACAAGGAACGCGAACTTATAGATGTAACCATGGAAATTTCTGAAATGCAGAAAAAGGTAATGGAGCTCGTGGCGCAACGCGAAAACCCAGAAAGTTCCCACAATCTGGCAAAAAAATTAACCGATTTATTGGGGAACAATAACTATTGGAAATACTTTAAAGGTAAATTTGTTGAGGTGCATCCTGCCTTTGCTATGCAATTGGCCGAAATGTTCCCCAATTTAACAGAAACTGAAATTGCTTTTTGTTGTATGCTAAAACTGCAATTATCAACTCAGGAAATAGCTTCTTTAATGGGATTAAGTACGGAACAGGTTGAATCTAAAAAGAGCAATCTTCGTAGAAAGATAGGTTTGGGCGATGATGTTTCCGGCTTTGAAACCTTAATGGATAGCTTGGAATAACAGCATTTTCATTTTCCTATTTTTTGTCGCGATATCTTATCATTATAAATAGCATCGAAAAATTTAAAAGGAATGAAATGCCATTGGTTATTATTATGGGATAGTCGTTTTTTAAAAAGCCATAAACTACCCACAGCCCAACCCCGCCCAAAAGTATTGCAAACATAAAGGGCGATACATCCATTACTTTTTTCGTTTTAAACGATTTTATGAGCTGGGGTATTACCGCCACCGTGGTTAAAATACCAGCAAGAAACCCAATAACTTGTTCTATCATAATGCTATTATTTATAGAAAAACCCGTGTAACAACGGGTTTTTCAAAGATGGATTTAGATTGGTTTATTTGGCTTTATCGTTCAAACGTTTTTCGGCCAAATCGTTTAATTTTTTGTCTGCATTATATTCTTCATCGAGGGTTTTCTGCAATTTCTTGGCAATCTTGTCGTGCCCTAATTCCTTTGCATATCGAACGGCAGTACCATAGCCCGAAATTTCATAATGCTCTACGCGCTGTGCCTCTGCAATCATTCCCGCATTTTTCACGTCGTCATCTTTCACTTCATCCAGAAAATCTTCGGCTTCCTTAATTAAACCTTTCATGGCCTTGCAGGTTTCGCCGGTTGGGTCAATATCCAGCTCATCGCAAATTTCCTTTAGCCTTTCTTTGTGCTCCTTGGTTTCTTCAAGATGATCTTCAAAAGCTTTTTTAAGCTTGGCATCTTTTGCGTTTTTCACCATTTTAGGCAATGCCTTTGTTAGTTGGTCTTCAGCACTGTAAAGATCCTTCAACTGATGTTCAAATAATTCTTCTAGGTTTTTCATAATTATAGTTTTTTTTGTTTCCCTAAAATTAAAAAAGTGGAACGGATGGAAATAAAACCTTATAAATGTTTTAACGCTAATTTATATTATGCGTTAAAATTTTTGAGCTGTGATAATCCAATCGGAAAAGTTGCTTAGATTCACCTTAATTTCCCACCTTTCTCATCTGCATTATCCCACTTTCAAATTGTAACTTTGCGCCCGATTAATTTTTAATTTCAAATGGGCCTGTGAGAAAATCTTTTAAGACTGCTGCAATTATCGGCTTTATTTCAAAAGGCATCATTTATTTGGTAATAGGTACGCTATCGCTATTGGCGGCCTTAAATATGGGTGGCGAAACTTCTGGCACCAACCAGGCGCTGCGGTTTTTAAGAAGACAACCGTTTGGACAAGGGCTTTTGTTGCTTCTGGGGCTAGGGCTACTTTGTTATTCGTATTGGATGTTTGTACAGACCATAAAGGACCCCGAGAATATTGGTACAGACCGCAGGGCAAAATTTAGGCGCTTCGGACTGTTTACAACGGGATTGGTTTATGTAGTAGTTGCCATGCTATGTTTTTACCATTTGGCAACCTACCCCACAGAGGGCAAAGCCAATACCCAGTATTTAGATTTTATAGGCCCAGTTACGCTTTCCTATTTATTTATAATCGTGGGAATAATTTTGGCGCTGCAAGCCGTGGTATTAATTGTTGGGGTAATACGTGGTGGGTTGTTAGACCAGTTTAATTTGGAAGGCAAACACGGCGCCCGTTTTATAAGGTTGGTGGGGCAATTTGGGTTTTACTCCCGCGCCTTCGTAGTGGCTATAATTGCCTATTTCTTTATGCACGCCGGCATTTATACGGGCAATAACGAAATTAAGGGTATATAGGACGCCTTCTCGTTTTTGGACCGATCTACTTTGGGCAGCATCTTAATGGCAATTACGGCCATTGGCTTTATTTCGTACGGAGCGTTTTATGTGCTGCTTACCTGGTACCGAAGTTTTGAGGAGAAGTAAGGTTTATAAATGCTGTTTACGGCACTCCAATTAATTCAAGGTCTTTAAAGGTTCAATAGCGCATTTTTTATTTTAATATTTCTAGCCGGGCAAATCTATATTCACACACTAAGTGCCCAATTTGCTAGCTCCTAAAGTCTTTTCGCTAATTCCTATACAATAATTATGACTTTTTTAAGATATAAATTAACTTCACAATCTTTTAAAGCATATGAAATCCTTTTGTAAACTCTTTATTATTCTTTTCAGTCCTTTTTTGCTTGCCCAAAGCGTTGCACAATTGGATTCCCTTCTGATGAAGGGAATAAAAGCTAGAAGCAATAAAGAGTACGCAACATCTTTAGAATTGTTAACTAAAGTGCGCACCCTTGCTGAAGAAAACCATTTATACAAACAACAATTTTTGGCCATCAACAATATTGGGGCTAATTATTACTCTATGTTAGATTATGGGGAGGCATTAGATAATTATTTGGAAGCATACACCATAGCACTAAAACATCTCGATGAAAATGAGGAGATGACGGTTCTAAACAACATAGCCATTCTCTATAGCAAAGAGGGCGACTTGGTTAAGGCTGAGGAATATTTTTTCAAGGCGTATACCTTGGCTAAGGAGCATAACGAAAAGATAAAATTGGGTTTATATGCGGTGAACCTTGGTAGTGTTGCCAATCAACAAAATAAAACTCAGCTAGCAGCTACTTATTTAGCCGAGGCAGCCGAAATACTAAAAGATAAGCCTTCATTGACCATACTTGTAGACCTAGCTTTGGTAGACAACCATTACAAACGCGGAAAACTGCAGGAGGCAAAATTATTGGCAGAAAAAATCTTGCCAGAATTGGAAGACATCTCTCTTAGCGAAGAACGGGTTGCCCTATTAGTGTTTCTTTCCAATATAAATAAGGATTTAGAAAATTCAATTGAAGCAATTGAATACGGCAAAACTGCACTAAACACTGCCTTTAATCCCGAAAGCCGTATAAGTGCCTTTCAGCAATTGGCGGCGGTATATGCCCATAATAACTTATTTGCCGAGGCCCTAAGTGCCAAAGATTCTGTAATTGCCCTCACAGATTCTTTAAACCAATTAAAAAATGGTCGCTTATTCGAAACCAATAGAGTGAAATTCGAAATTGCCGATTATAGAAGGGAGCTTAAGCGTAGCCAAGAATTGCAGCGCGAGGAGCGAACCACATTTTTTATACTCTTGGGAGTTTCTGTCCTCATCATTTTACTTACCGTTTGGGCCTTATATAATAGCTATATAAAAAATAAGCAACGAAAAATACTAAACCAACAAAACAAGGAATTTATAGAATTGGAACTTCAAAAAAAGGAAAGTGATAACCTCCTGTTGGAAAAACAATTGCATACAAAGGAAGCCGTAGCTCTGCTGGAACAGGAGCGTCTTAAAAATGAAATAGAAAATAGAAACAGAAAATTGGCGACAAAGGCCCTTCAAATATCCGGGCGCAATGAATTGATTAAAGAGGTAATCAATAGCTTGACAGATCAGACCGAAATTGCCCGCAATGCCTTTTTGTCTACTAAGATAAAGGAACTTAAAAAAATCCTGAAAAATGATTCGGAATGGGATAGCTTCCTTACACATTTTGAAGAGGTAAATCATGGCTTGCTTACAAAACTTCGAAATAATCATCCCGAATTAACAGCTAATGATATTCGATTCCTTAGCTATTTGTACATGGAGCTTACAACTAAGGAAATAGCCTCCCTCTTTAATATAACCGTTGAAGCGGCTCGTAAGCGAAAAGAGCGTATAAGTAATAAAATGGGTCTAGAAGACAGCAGCGCGCTATATAGCTACATTACAGCTATTTAACCTGTCATGTCACGCTTTTTCTGAAAGCCGTCACACTAATTAGGACACTTTTTTAGCTCGGTTTTCAATAATTGCAGAATATTGAATTCAATTAAAATTCTAAACTATTAAATTCTAAACTATGAAAAAATTACTACTCCTCACAATGTTTATTTTTATTGGACATACCCTGTATTCCCAATGCCCTTTTGATAGTACCATTACTTCAGATCCAGATCTGGGCGGGGGCAATCATGTACAATGTTCAGATCAGGTTATCGTTTTTACCGCCCCTTCAGGATACGATAGTTATCAATGGAAATATAAATTTTCAGCCAACGGGAATCCAACAGATTTTCCCGGGGAAACAAACAGCACTTTAACTATAACTGCTGGCGACCTAGGTTATGCCTACGTTTTTGTAACCATAACGGACGATGCATGTACCGAAAACTCAAACGATATAATGTTCGATACTTGGATTTTTAGTTTTCCCGCAATAATGCACGACGGAGACACAGACCTATGTTATGGTGAAACCTCAATTATTTCCAGTGCCTTTCCCGGGCCAGAAAATTATAAGTGGTACAGAAATGGTGTGATTGTTCAGGAAGGAACCCAAGATTTTTATGAAGTATCTGAAGCAGGCTCATACCTATTAGAGGTTTCATATCCGCAGTGTCCAGACCAATGGATATCTAGTGGAGTACCCGTTACCTTTACCGTAGGGGGCGAAGAGGTATCAATTACCGAATCAGGAGGCAGCTTGTTTACTACCCAAAATGGCGATGCCTATACCTGGTATTTAGATGGTACTCAAATTTCGGGAGCCGATTCCTACACTTATACTCCTGTAGAAACGGGCAATTATACAGTGGCAGTAACCTTTATTGATCAGGAAACCTGCAACATAGAATCCCAACCTTACTTTTTTACCTTTTTATCGGTACCCACCTTTGAGCTCAGTGGCATTTATTTTAATAATACCCTAGCCGTCAATGGCCAATTTGTATTGCACAACCACAATCAAAAACCGCTAACATATTCCGTTTTTGACCTTTCAGGCAAACAGTTGGTTTCCGAAGAAAGCAATAAGCGCCAAATTATCATTTCAGCCCAAAATTGGAAGTCTGGAATTTATTTTTGTAAAGTTGTAACCCCAGAGGGAAGTATAAACTTCAAGCTACTTCGCTAGTTTTCATTTAATGAAATATAAAATTTTGCCTATGGAAAAATTTCTGTAGGCATTTTTTTTAAATTAAAAGCTGGATTTTGTATCCTTTTCACAAACTCCTAAAAATGAAATAAAAATAAGTAGGAAACCAAATTATTACAACCCCTTACACCCCCGAAGCGTCTGCTACTCCCCAAAGTAGTGTTCCCAAAATATCATACTTCCGCATAAAGAAATATATTTTTGGTCCTTTTTTAACCGTCAAAAAACTTCATGCTTTGTTTTCAATGATGTTTAGGCTATAATTCTTTAAAATAGTACCCCCGAAAATTTCAAGATGTGTTATTTTCGTTTTTAAAGTCCCCACAATGAATTTTTTCCGAATTACCCTCTTCTTATTTCTTCTACTATTTAACAGTTTATTATTTGGGCAATCAATCAATCAGATTGAATGTGAAAAATTAATTGAGCGCGGCATTGAACTCATGTTTCAAAAACAGCACGTGCAATCCTTAGAGCTATTGGTAGAAGCCGCTGCTGCAGCCGAGGAAAATAATTGGCCCAAACAGGAATTTCGGGCTTTGTTGAATACCGGTTCCAATTACTATTTAATGTCGGCCTTTGGAGAGGCGTTGGATTATTATCTATTGGCCTACGAAATAGCAATCACCGATCTTGAAACCAAAGATGAGCTTACTGTGCTCAACAATATTGGCATTCTATATTTTCAAGAAAAAAAACTAGACAAGGCCAAGGAATATTTTCTAAAAGCGTACAACCTTAGTTTTAACCTAGACAACCAGAGCAAACATGGCTATTATGCCATTAATCTCGCCCTTGTTGCCAACAAAATGGAGGCGCCCGAGGAGGCGAGCAAATATATAGCTGAAGCATTGCCATTGGTAGAGGGGCAGCCACAAGTTGCCGTTATGGCCAAAATGGCCCAAGCAGAAAATCTGCTAATTCGCAATATGTTGGAACAGGCAAAAACCCTGTCGCTCGAACTTTTGCCAGTACTGCACGGGGAAGCCCACGCAGATAATAGGGTGTTTATTTTAATACTGCTTTCGCAAATATCGCAAAAGCAAAAAAATTACCCCCTAGCGCTACAGTACGCACAAATGGCGAGGGAAGGCTCTAATGCAATAGAAAATAGGGAAGATATTTACGATGCACTTTCAAAAGCATATGTTTCCTTGAATAATTTCGACCTGGCGCTAATTTATAAGGACAGCGTTTTGGTTGCCCGCGATACGCTTCAACAGATTCGGAATAATGTGCGCTATGAAAACAACAAAATAAAATTTGAGCTCCAAAACTATGCGCACCAATTAAGTGAGAGCCAAATGCTGCTTAAAAAGGAGCGCCGATTTTTCTACATTATAACAGCCTGCATTGTTTTACTGCTTATATCCATTATTTGGATATTTCGAAATTTTGCAATTAGAAACAGACAACGTAAAAAAATTGCTGAGCTGGAATTGGAACAGGAAAAAAGCAAAAGGCTATTGGCCGAAAAACAGATGCGCGAACAGGAAGCTTTGGTAAATCTGGAACAGGAACGCCTTAAGAACGAACTGGACATTAAGAATAGAAAACTTACTTCAAAAGCGCTCTATCTATCAAGCCGAAATGAATTAATAGAAGAAATAGTTGCCAGCTTTACCGCAAATCCGCAGGTAAAAGCGCAACCAGATTTATTGGTTCAAATAAAAGAGCTAAGCAAGCACTTAAAGAAAAACCCGCAGCTGGATAGTTTCTTTAGCCATTTTGAAGATGTGAATCCTGGATTTACAAATAGGCTTTTAAAACGAAACCCCAATTTAACCCAACAGGATGTTCGCTTTATAATTTATCTGTATATGAATTTAAGCAATACCGAAATTGCTTCCCTTCTAAATATTACGCCCCAATCCTGTAGAAAGCGCAAGGAACGCATCCGTAAAAAATTAAATCTTGCAAACGATGTTTCCTTGGCCGCCTATATTGCAGATATATAGGCCAATGTCACAACTTCTTACCCATGGGGTCACAAAATGTCACGCTTCCTAAGCGCGCGCCATCACCCTAAGATTCTATTTTTACGGTATAACTAAAAACACCTAAGTATGAAAAGGACTTTTATTTTTATTACATTTCTTTTAATAGCATTTCTACACACTTCCTATTCGCAAATTAGCTATACCGCCAATGAAGAATACGGACAAATTTATGATGTTGTTTTTGATGCTACCATTGAAGGTACATTATATGCCAGAACGGTAGGAAACCACATTGTTAAATCTGAAGATGATGGAAACAATTGGACGGTGCTTTATAGCGACCCCATGGAAGAATACGCCACAATTAAAGATATGCGGCTTATCAACAATAATGAAAACTTAAGTTTTATAGTTAAAGCGGAAGGCACAGCCTATAATAAAGTTGTAGTAATAGACCGCACAAATGGGATGCTTGTAAAAGAGTACGTGGTTCCAAATGCGTTTGAGGCAGATATATTAATACAAAGTTATGATATTTATGAGGCCGATAATAACGTTGCACTTTTGCACACTACTTACAATTTAAGCACTGGCTATACCAACGAAGTTTTTAAAACCACAGACGGCGGCGCTACTTGGCACAGCATTTATTTTAGCCCCCTGCAAGGCGATGTTGCCATAAATAATGTGGCTATTTCGCCTACCAATCCCGATAATTTTTTCCTAATGCGCGGGGGCGGACTAGGAAGGGATATGGGCGGTCTGTTCATCAGTCTTGATGGCGGATCTACTTGGGAAGAAAAAATTCCGGGAAATACTTATAGCGCCATCGAATTTAACCCAACCAATACCAACGATATTTTAGTGGGAACTTTTTACGGATACGGCAGCCATAGGGAAGGCGTATATCGTTCCCTTGATGGTGGTGAAACTTGGGCTGAGCTTGTGCTTAACTACACCAGCATGTCTAACGACCATATTAACACCATAAAATTTAACCCCAACAATCCTGATAACATAGTTATTCTTGAGGAAAACGAAATCATAACAACTACAGACAATGGGGTAACTTGGCACAATCAGGTTTATACTGAAGTTGATCCCGAAGAGTACTATTATGGTCTTTCAGTTTCCTTTAATCCATTTCAGGCAGACGATATTATAATTGCTGCCGACTTCTACGCTTTCCGTTCTGCTGACGGAGGAGTAAACCTTCAAAAGCTGAATAGTCCCATGGTAAATAGTACCGGGCGCATTGATTCCTATTTTAACGGTTCAGAAAAGCATTTGTATTACGGGCTTAGAAATGGTTTTATGCACAGGGATTTAACTACCAATACTGAAAACGGCTATCGCATGCGCCCCTTGAACAATACATTTGGTTCTACTACTTTTCCTTATGCCGATAAGGAAGTGGCCGGCCGCATCTTTAATAGTGGGAGATTTGGAATGGATTCAGTTTTGGAAATGAGCTTGGACCATGGCGCAACATATACCTCTTTATATACTACTATGATGTTTATAAACATCTACACCATGGCTACAGACCCAATAAACACAAACATTGTTTGGTTTTCCTTTGGGGAAGCTTTGTTCAAATTTGATGTTACTGAT
>CAXBDO010000016.1:0-15818 GCA_963974165.1 uncultured Aequorivita sp. | reverse complement strand
TTCCGTTGTTGTTATCTACAATAGTAGTTAGTGTTTCAAAAGCATCGATTACCGCGCCAAGGTCAATGCTTGTTAAAATACCGTCTTCATCGGTATACTCCAAAGTTCTACCGTCAGGATTCAATGCCAATACGGTTAGTGTTTCTAGATTTGAAATATCAACGATGGTCTGCCCGCCATCCTCATCGGTATAGGTAAATGTGCCGTTATTGTTATCAACTATAGTAGTAAGCGTCTCGAAATTAGCGATGATAGTCTCCAAGTCGATGCTAGTTACATTGCCATCCTCGTCTGTATATTCAAGTGTATGTCCGTTTGGGTTTAGCGCTAATGTCGTTAAAGTTTCCAGATTGGAAATATCAACGATTGTTGTTCCGCCAACTTCATCTGTATACGTAAAAGTACCGTTGTTATTTTCTACGATAGTTGTCAATGTTTCAAAAGCATCGATTACCGCTCCAAGGTCAATGCTTGTTAAAATACCGTCTTCATCCGTATACTCCAAAGTTCTACCGTCAGGATTCAATGCCAATACGGTTAGTGTTTCTAGATTTGAAATATCAACGATGGTCTGCCCGCCATCCTCATCGGTATAGGTAAATGTGCCGTTATTGTTATCAACTATAGTAGTAAGCGTCTCGAAATTAGCGATGATAGTCTCCAAGTCGATGCTAGTTACATTGCCATCCTCGTCTGTATATTCAAGTGTATGTCCGTTTGGGTTTAGCGCTAATATCGTTAAAGTTTCCAGATTGGAAATATCAACAACAGTTGCGCCACCGTCTTCATCTGTATAGGTGAAGGTGCCGTTATTATTATCTACAATGGTGGTAAGGGTCTCGAAATTATCGATGATAGTCTCCAAGTCGATGCTAGTTACATTGCCATCCTCGTCTGTATATTCAAGTGTATGTCCGTTTGGGTTTAGCGCTAATATCGTTAAAGTTTCCAGATTGGAAATATCAACAACAGTTGCGCCACCGTCTTCATCTGTATAGGTGAAGGTGCCGTTATTATTATCTACAATGGTGGTAAGGGTCTCGAAATTATCGATTACCGTTGCCATATCAATACTAGTTACTACACCGTCCTCATCGGTATATTCTAGCGTATGGCCGTCTGCATTGAGCTTTAGGAAGGTAAGGGTTTCAAGATCAGAAATGTCTATAACAATTATGTTACCATCTTGATCGATGTAGGTGAATTGGTTGTTGGTAACATCCCAAAAAACAATATAATCAGGCAAGTCTGTTAAGAGCCTGTTCCATTTGTTCTCATACCAATAATAATAGCCAGGGGTCAAGGTGGCGTTTGTATTGATATTGTAAACCAATAAACTTTCAAGATTCCCGGCAGTAATTGTGGTTTGGTCTGTAATACCAGTAAGCGGGACTTGAGGTATCATGATACCTCTACTGGAAGACTTGATTTCTAACTGCGTAGATGGGTTAGGCATATCTGTGCCTATCCCAACTTGGGCGAAAAGAAAATTACCACTGATAAAAACCAGTAGGTGTAGTAATTTTTTCATAAGATAAGATTTGGAGGGTAAGAACGTTGATTAAATCAAAGCAAATCTATAATTAAATATCGCTATAGCCAAATTTTTTGTTAAATCTGGCAGGAAATAATAGAAAAAAGATAGGAAAATTGAAAAAATTTTTTACTGAAGAATCGTTTTCTGCGCTTTAAAATTCGATTAATACATATTTAATTTACGCATTCAAAATAAATACCCAACATAGTTTAAATAACTGTAATTCAATAAGTTATAACTGTATTTGCATATTTGTTTCTTAAGGAGTTCTATCTTTCATTCTTCTTGTTTACTTAGCAGATTCACAAAAGATTATACATCAACTTGCCTAATAAAAATTTTTTTCAGTAAGGGCTTGATTTGTAGGAAATAGCCTCACATTTTTCGGTTAAAATGCATAATAAAATGAAATTCCTACATATTTTGAAGAAGTTTTATTGAACAAAATACTATAATTTCAAATAAAACTGGCCCTCTATTTATCTGTAAACGAATATACAAGCTTTAGTTCATAGCTTATTATTTACACCTTTAGTGTAGAGCAAAAAGAAGAATTTGTGGAAAATTATTTCCTACACGCGGGGTATCCCAAATGGTTAAATTTAAATAATTATAAAAGAAGAATGGGCTTATAAAATGTAGCTACTTTTTAAAGAAATCGCGAATGGAATCCATCAAACTTTTTGATTTTTCAGTTCCATCTTCTGAAGTTTTATCTTTACCAAAATTATACTGCCTTAAAAAATCGCTGTGGGACTTGCTCGATGCATATTTACGGCGTTCTACGCTTAATCTATCCAATTTTTCCTTGTTAGTATCAACTATTTCTTTAAAAAGCGGCAATAATCTTTCGTTTAGCGTATTTATTGGTTCTTTCAAGAAAAATCCCTTGGCGCCTTTTTTCAATAATTCGTCCTTATCAGATTCGTATTTTAAATTACCGGTTATAACAACAACTGGAATTTTATCATTATAATTTTTAATGATTTTTATAACATCAAATGCATTCATGCCAACCAGATTGAAATCTGTAATTACCATATCGGGAATATATGTTTTCAAGGCATTAATAAGACTAATCTCACTATCCACAAAACGGATTTCGGGATTATGGCTTATTTTTTTAAGTTGGCGTTGCAATAAAAAGGTGTCGGAGACCAGGTCTTCAACCAACAAAAAATTTAAGTTGTCTGGCAAGTTCATGATTTTGGGTTGAGTTGAAATTATTGGGTAAATTTATAATTATTGTTCCAAAAACTTTAACAAGATAAGTAATAAAGCTAATACAAAAGGCTAAAATTATATTTTTGCTATGTGCTATATTTATTGCTGCTATTAAAAGTATTGAAAATTATACCTTTAAATTTAAAAAAAAATCACCTCTATGAAAAGAATTCGCAAAGTTGGCCTTACCAATTTCATTTTACTAGTATCCTCTTTAATATTTGCCATATTTCTTATAGGCTTTTCTTTTATAAAGAATGCCGAGTCTGTAGACGAAATTGGTGAAAGTTGGGAAGTTAAAAGTAATATTAGAAGAATTTCCTCCGCCATTTCAAGAATGGAAAGTTATGGTCTGGCATTTAAGTTTACCAATAAAATAAAATACAAACATGCACTGCAAGATGCCCAGGCAGAATACGATTCCCTTTTTGATACCCTTCAGGAACTTGTAAGCCACAATTCTCTTCAATCAGAAAGAATGCAATTGCTGGATGCAGATATGAATCGGAATTTAATGGCATATAAGGAAATTATTGCAAGAGATATGAATGCCGATAGTTTACAACAAATCAATAATGATGAAACGCTTTATTTTACCGCGGAAATACAGAAAAATCTAGAGGAATTAATCGTTACGGCTAACGAAATTCTTGAGGAAAGAAACGAGCGTTATGTACTATGGAAATTTATAATTCTTGGCGCGCTTGGCTTGGCCACTATAATTGTATTTATAAGTCTGTATAACCTTATCCAAAAAATTAAGCCCTTAATTGAAGAACTTTTAAGTACACAAGAAAAATTGGAGTTTACCAATCTTAACCTTAAAAATACCCTTACGGAATTGGAACAATCTAATGCCGATAAGGAAAAAGAAATTAAGGCCAAGGTAATAGCAATCCAGGAGGCAGAAAAATTGAATGAATCTTTAATTGCCAAAAATCAGCAATTAGATCATTTTGCCTATGTGGCTTCCCACGATTTGCAGGAACCTTTACGAACCGTTTCCAATTATTTGGAAATTTTTCAGGAAGATTTTCCGGAAAGGGTAGAAGGTGAAGCTGTTATGTATTTCGATTTTATTAATAAGGCCGTAGACCGCATGCGCAAACTCATTAGCGGCCTGCTATCTTTTTCACGCCTTGGAACCAGTGGAGAAAAAGAGGAAATAAATTTAAATAAAACCGTCAAAAAAATTAGACAGGATCTTGCAGTTATCATTGAAAAAAAGGAAATTACTATGGAATGCGACCATTTACCAAGGGTAATAGGTTATAGGTTGGAATTAAAACAACTCTTCCAAAACCTAATTTCGAACGCAATAAAATTTACTGCCCCAGATGTAAAGCCGCACATTAAAATAACTTACGAGGAAACAGATAATTTTTATAATTTCCACATTTCAGATAATGGAATTGGAATACCCGAAAAGGATTTTGCCAAGGTTTTTGACATGTTCAGCCGCTTAAACAGTACCAAGGATTATGAAGGGCAGGGTATAGGACTTCCGTTTTGCAAAAAAATAGTAGAGCTTCATTTGGGAAATATATGGGTAAGTTCTACTTTTGGAGAAGGATCTACCATTCATTTCACTTTAAAGAAATAAATAATGAAGAAAATCAAAAATGTGCTTCTTATAGACGATTCAGAAAGCGATAATTTTTACCACGCGCGAAAAATCAGAAAAATGGGTATTACTGATAATATCCATATTTCTTATAGTGGTGAGGAGGCGCTGGAATATTTAAAAAGTAAATTGGATGGCGTCTATCCACAACCCACCTTAATATTTTTGGATATCAATATGCCGGGAATGAACGGTTGGGAATTCTTGGAGGCTTATGAAAATTTAAAGGTATCCCAACAAGGGGAGGTAGTTTTAACTATGCTCAGTAATTCAATAGATGAGCGGGATAGGGCCAAGGCTAATGGATTTAAAAGCGTAAAGGGCTATTATAGCAAACCTTTAAGTGAAGAGTATTTAACCAGTATTTTAGAGGCGCACTTTGCCTAGGTTTTAAATTTTTATTGGCAATCTTTAAAATTAAATTGAAGTATTAAATTATTCATTTTAAATTTTATCCATGTTGGAATTTCTTAAAAAAAATAAGCTCGCAATTGTTGGCGGACTTGTTTCCACCATTTTTATTGCTATCGGAATGCTTATTTTGGGTAACGTTTCCGGTTACGAAGCCAAGCAACTATTGGAAGGTTCAGTAAGTGGAATTAATATGCTCTGCAACACCGTAGTTCTGGCATCGGCTACGATTCTTGCCCTTTTGCTTACACTCCTGGGTATCAGTTCCGGCTCCCAATCAAAATTAAAAAAGGAACACTACTATCAGGTTTTAACAATAGCCAGAATAGACACTATCCTCTTTATAGCTGCTCTAGTATTATTTCAATTATTCAATATACCAATTACCGAAGCTGAAAATGTACCTGTCTCTTGGTTTTCAACTATTTATTGGGCTACCCTTTTAAGTTCTTCCCTAATTAGTGGGATGCTGGTTACAGTAATCCTTTTGTTATATTCTACAGTAACAAATATTATTATGATAGTAGGTTTAGGGGAGGACCATCCGCTTGTTTCCTCAAATAAAGTTGATGATAAGGAGAAAGAGGAAAATGAAAAAGAAGATTAGATTATAATCTTGTAAAAGTTGAAACCTACTTATTAAATTTTTAGACTGAATTTTGTGAAGCAACGGGCCCATTATTTCTTGTTGGGGCTCTATTTTCTTGTAAATTTACAATCAACTACAAACGCATTGCATGAAAATTCTTCACACTTCCGATTGGCACATCGGGAAACAACTTCATAAATATGACCTTAGCGAAGATTTGGAGCTATTTTTTGAGTGGCTTATAAGTTATATTAAATCTGAAAATATTGATGTGCTATTGGTTTCTGGCGATATTTTCGATCAGGCAAATCCGTCACAAGCTGCATATAAACAGTATTACGATCTCTTAAAACGACTCATAAACCTAGATTGTAAAATAATCTTAACGGGCGGTAACCACGATTCGCCTGCCGTACTAAATGCCCCTGCCGAGCTTTTAAAAGCGTTCGACATCAGCGTTATTGGCGGCGCAATGGAAGAACTGGCAGATATGTTCGTAACGGTTGAAAAAAACGATGAAAAACTGGTTATTGCTGCCATTCCATTTTTAAAGGACCGAGATATTAGAAAATCTGCAGCCGGTGAAAGTTATGCAACGAAAATTGAACAGATAAAATCTGGATTGCGAACCTACTTTACAAATATAAATTCGCATTACGGCCTGCATCATCAAGATCAGGTTTTTATTTTAATGGGGCATTTATATGTTCAAGGCAGCGAGTTGTCTGAGAGTGAACGCGACATACAAATAGGAAATCAAGCGGGGGTTGAAGCCAACATGTTTGGTGCGATACCACATTACGTGGCTTTGGGCCATATCCATAAACCGCAGGTTATTTCGGCTGAGCAGAACATACATTATTGCGGTTCTCCAGTCCCGCTTAGTTTTTCTGAAAAGGAAGATTGCAAGCAAATAAATGTAATAACCATACAAAATAATGCGATTGCCAAGGTAGAAATCGTTCCCATCCCCAAACACAGGAATCTGGTGACATTTGAGGGCAGCTTGCAAGAGGTGGAAGAGAAAATGAATTCCTATTCCGAAGAAACTACCTTAACTTCCTTGGCAGAAATTATCGTAAACGAAGAAAGCGAAAGTCTGGAAAGGCGGCAAGCCTATGAAGAATTTATCAATTCGCAACCCAACGCCAATATTGAAATTGTAAAATCGCGTCTAAACTTTACCAATAAAGTCCGAGGGGCCAGCGAAGCCTTTGCAGTTGGTACCGATGTTGCTGATGTAACCCCAATGCAGATGTTCGAAAAAAAATTGGAGCTTCAAAGCGGATTAGAAAATACGGAAGAACTCAAAAACGCCTTTCGCGAAATTTTACAGGAATTGAACCTATAGCGTATGAAAATTCTAAAAATTCGTTTTGAAAATATACATTCCCTAAAAGGCGAACACCAAATAAATTTTGGGGAAGGTATACTCGCTGACGCCGGACTTTTTGCTATTACCGGCCCTACTGGCGCTGGAAAATCTACCTTGTTGGATGTTATTACCTTGGCGCTTTATAACAGAATTGCACGAGTAGATAAAACCGTTAGTAACAGCATCCTTGAAGACGACGGCGGCATTATGACGCGCAATATGAAAAGTTGCTTTGCCGAAGTGGAATATCGAGTTAACGGCAAAGAGTATCGTAGTTATTGGTCTATTGAGCGCAACAGGAATAACAATTTAAACGCCCGAAAGCAGGAATTGGTAGAAGTTGCCACAAATACCATACTTGAAACTGGCACCAAAACGCCCGAGAAAAATCAAGATATTATTGGTTTAAGTTATGAGCAGTTTGTTAAGGCTATGGTCCTTTCGCAAGGGGAATTCAGCAAATTGCTGCAGGCCCCAAGAAATGAACGCAACAAACTTTTGGAAGATATTACCGGAGCCCGTTTGTATAGAGAAATTGGGAGAGCTGTCTTTTTACGTTTTAAGGGAATTGAAAAAAATATAGAATTAAAAGAAGCCGGATTAAGCGGGATCGAACTTTTACCAGAAGATATTGTTGCTGAAAAGAAAACTGAATTGGAAGCTTTAACAAAGGTTAAACCAGACATCGAAAAAAATTATGCTTCAGCATTAGAGCGCATTAATACTAGAAAGGAACTTCAACTAAAATTAGAGGAGCAAAAAAAATTACAGGCTTCAATTTTAAAACTTAATGAAGAATATAAAACCTTTGAGCCGTATAAAGTGCAATTGGATACGCACGATTCTCTTTCAAAATACACCAATAATTTAAGAGATTTTGACGCTGTTGAAAAAGAGTTTGATCAACTTGAAGTCAGTATAAATAAACTTTCAGAAACAAAAAAGGAAGCCGAAGCGCAACAGAAATCGTACTTACAAACAGTTTCAGAATTAGTTAAGGAAGAAGTTACAACTGCTGATGCTACCGAGAAATTGGAGGCTTTCAGAAAAAAAATAGCAGATCTGCAATCTGAAGAAAACAATAAAATTGCACAAGCCAATTTACTTCAAAAACAAGTAAACGCATATGTAGAAAATATTAATGTTCTGAATTATAGATTGGTGCGCGCTGAAAATCCTTCCCAATTTAAACCTGAAATGGCATCATTATCTGTAAAATTACAGCAAGATACTGAAAGTTCGGGTGTAGATTCTATGGAAGCGTTAAACCACGAATTGGAAACTTCGCGTCTACAACAAGAAAAAGCAGGAGAATTAATTTCCAAAAAAGAACAATGGCTAAAACTCCACAAAAATTTTGAAACCCAGAATTCAAGGTTTAAAACTTTACAGGATTCGGTTGAAAATGATTCAAAAGCCATAAAAAACTTGGAAATGGAAGTTCCAAGTTTGGAAAAGGAAGTGGAAAATCTGCAGAAAATATTGGAGCACCAGCGGAAGCACCAAAGTTTGGATGCCTATCGCCAACAATTAAAACCAGATGAAGCTTGCCCACTTTGCGGCTCATTAGAGCATCCGTATGTCTCCGAAGAACCGTATTTTGACGCGAAAGAGGAAATTCTCAAAGGAAAAAAAGATTCGCTAAAAGCTAAGACAGAACATTTAGTTTCCCTAAAAGGGAAAAATAAGTTGCAGTCGGAAAATATTGAGGTACTTAAAGCCGAAATAAAAACCACAACTTCAGAAATTGACCAAACAAAAAATCATATTCAAAGTCTTGCCGACCAATTAAAATGGAATGCCGAGGATGACTTGGAATCGTTTCAAAATAGACGCACTCAATTAAATGCTTTCATCCAAAAGTTGGAAAAATCGAAGCAGGCCTTTCAAGCGGCGGCAATTTTAAAAGATTTGGAAGCCAGTTTTTCACAGTGGGAGCAAAGCCAGCAAGCTTATATTTCATTAAAACAAAAGCGAACCCACTTATGTGCTGAACAGGACATTGATAAAAGAGCAAATTTACTATCTACCCAAATTAGCAGCTGTGCCGCAAATATTGATGCAACTAAAAAGCAGCTAAAGGAATATTCACAAAAGTTAGAAATTGATTCAAAAGAAAAATTAAAAAATAAGAATGCTTTAAAAAGTATACTTGAAAAGGAGAATCTTGAAAATATAGAAGCGCTTCGGGCGGCTATTCTTCCCGAGGAGAGGGCAAAACGAATTCGAGAGCGTGAAAATGAATTGAAAGATCAAAAGGTAAGAATTTCAGAAAAGGAGAATACGCTTGAAAAAGCAATAATTGAATTATCGAAAAAAGATAATCCGGAACATACTTTAGAAGCTTTAACCAATTTCTTTGAAGAAGCCAACAAACAACGTGAAGAACTATTGATGAATTTGGGTAAACTAACCCAAAGTCTGGCCGACGATGAAAAAGCTAAGGAACGCCAAAAGCATATTTTGGATAAAATAAATGAGCTAAAAAAGGATTTGGCTTTATGGAAATCGATGAACGATTTAATTGGCGATGCCACGGGCAATAAGTTTTCAAACTTTGTACAAGACCTTACTTTGGAACAGCTTATTGGTTTTGCAAACAAGCGGCTATTGGAATTTACCGATAGGTATTTGTTGGATATTCCCACTGCCAATGAAGCAGAAAAGAGTGACACACTTAAAATTTTCGACAAATACATGGGCAACGCCCGGCGCTCGGTTAAAACTTTGTCTGGGGGTGAAACCTTTTTGGTGAGTTTGGCAATGGCCTTTGCCCTGTCTGATATTGCCGCCAGAAATGTAAAAATTGAATCGCTATTTATTGATGAAGGTTTTGGCACTCTCGACCCTGAAACCTTAGACCAAGCAATAACCATTTTAGAAAAAATGCAAAATGAAGGCGATAAATCGGTGGGTGTAATTTCGCACGTAGGCGCTTTAAAGGAGCGGATTAATACGCAGATAAAACTTGAAAAAGGGAGCCTCGGATATTCTACTTTGGAAGTTGTAAGCTAATTTTAATATAGTAAAGGCGCAAAGGAAAATTAATCAATATGCCTGATTAAAGCTTGGTGTTTAAATTTTGTTTAAATTCATAATTGAAAACCAACTTTTTATGAAATCAAATCTTATCCGATTGCTCTTCCTTACGTTCTGTATACATAGTTCCGCCCAGATAAATTTTGAAGATCACATTATAGCTACAACAACGGATGGCGCAATTTCTGCCCATGCAGCCGATTTGGATGGGGATGGGGATATAGATGTGGTTTCTGCATCGTATCGAGATGATACCATTGCATGGTATGAAAATACGGATGGTCTCGGAAATTTTGGGCCGCAGCAAATAATTTCCTCAAATGTTGATGGTGCAAGATCCATTATTACCGCAGATATTGATGGCGATGGAGATATGGATGTACTATCGGCTTCTTCCTTTGATAATAAAATTGTCTGGTTTGAAAATGATGGTTCCGGAAGTTTCAGTGCCGCGCAAATAATAACCCAAAACGCAATAAACGCTAAATCGGTTTTTTACGGCGATATAGATGGCGATGGCGATATGGATGTGATTTCTACTTCATGGATTGACAATAAAGTAGTGTGGCATGAAAATTTAAGTGAGCTATCTATAGTTAAAAACAAAAAATTCGAATTTTCTGTATTTCCTGTACCAACGACAGATATTTTGAAAATTATGTCGAAAGTAGCAATAACAGAAATAGAATTATATAATTTATTAGGCCAAGTAATTCTATCGAATAGAAATCAAAATAGCATCGACCTATCGGCTTTGAATTCGGGTATTTATTTTATTCGAATTAAAAATGTAAATGGACTTTTTGGGACATCAGAAGTTGTGAAGAACTAAAAGTGCGATACCTTCCATTCAATAATCTTGTAATTTAATTCATTATTAATCTTAATTAATTAAACATGAGCACCACAAATTTTAATCGTCAAGACCTCATAGACAAAATTGAAACTTCGTACCGCAATTTCAAAAATGCACTTTCCCAATTTTCAGAGAAAGAACTAAATTCTATTCCTTTTGAAGGAAGTTGGACTGCTGGGCAAGTAACCGAACATCTATCAAAATCGAATGCTGGTATACTAAACCAATTATTAAATGGGAAAGCTGAAACTACTAACCGCGACGCCGATAAACAAGTTGAATTGATACAAGGAATTTTTAGAGGAAGTGAAAAAATGAAAACGGCCCCAGTATTGGAACCTAAAAATCCACCCCATAGTCTTCAAGAATTATTGAAAATTTTAGAGGAGCAAAAGGAACAACAATTGGAAACTGTAAAGAACAAAGACCTTAAATCACTAATACCGGAATTGGAATTTCCCCCTTCACCGGAAGGTTTAACTAGATTGGAATGGATGCATTTAATGATAGAGCACACCAACCGGCATAAAAAACAAATTGAAACTATTCATCAAAAACAATAATTTATTAAATTGTTAGAATCCTATACTTTTATTGATATGTTCAATTTTACATAACCATTAAATACTACAAAATTGTGTTACGATATTAAAGCCAGTCTAGACGCTCAATTAAGTAGGGCAAGACATAAGGGAGATGAGCAGGCCGTTGAAGAAATTTTGGAAAAACTTGCCCCGCTTACAGATCTTCCGCTTTACCACGCATCTGGATTTAGCCATCCAGAACTGTTAATTTATACAGATAGATCGCCTAATTTTCCAGAAGTTGCCACCTGGGGCTTGGTTCCACATTGGGTGCAAAATGAAGCCGATTTAAAAAAGCAATGGAACAACACCCTAAACGCAAGGGGTGAAACGATTTTTGAAAAATCATCCTTTCGTACTTCGGCAAAAAACAACCGCTGCATAATTTATGTAGACGGTTTTTATGAACATCACCATTATAACGGAAAAACCTATCCTTTTTTCATTTATCGAAAAGACTTAAAACCTATCGCATTGGCAGGACTTTGGAGCGAATGGAAAAATCCGGATACTGGCGGAATTTTAAATACCTTTACTATTGTTACAACCTGGGGCAATACTTTATTGGGAAAAATCCACAACAATCCAAAACTGAAGGAACCGCGAATGCCCGTTATTTTGCCCACCGAGTTGGAAGATGGCTGGCTGGACCCAATTAACGACGAATTGGATATCCTAAAAATTAAAGAACTTATCCGTGAATATCCCGACGATGAACTTACCGCCCATACCGTCTCTAGATTAAGGGGAAAGGAGTACAGCGGCAATGTGGAAACTTGCTCTCATGAAGTTATGTACGAAGATTTAGAATTCTAATAATTGTTTTACAAAAAACGAATCTTTAAAAATCAAAAATATGGTTTCAGGATATAAAAGAATTGGGATAATACTGTTTATTACCTTTTCAATTTTGCTTATTCCGTTAATAGCGATGCAGTTTTCGGAGGAAGTAAATTGGGCATTGCCAGATTTTATTATAGCTGGAATTTTGATATTTATCACGGGAATATTGATAGATTTCACTTTTCGGAAGGCAAAAAATCGCAAAAACCGTCTTTTCTATAGTGTAATAATTATGCTTGCACTTTTATTGCTCTGGGCCGAATTGGCAGTTGGAATTTTTGGTTCTCCTATTGCAGGCAGTTAAAAATTTTCAAAAATATATTTATTGAAAGTTTTCCTTTAATATTTAGATCCATAGTCTTGGAGTAATCATCACCACTTTAGTAACCATTAATAAGTTAATATGAATTTAACGGCGTGGCATACTTTTTTAAAGAGTTTTAAATAAACTTAAATACCCCGTTAGTATCAAATAGCTACTTTCCAAAGAAGATATTTCAAAATTTCATTTACTTCTATTTAATGATTTAAAGGGTTTTTAGCTACAAATTATTATATCCTTTTCGAAGCAGATAACCCAAATAAAATAAAGTAGCTTTCATTTAATTGAATGTGTTTTCTATTAATACCAAATTAATCGCCCTTATTCCACTTTACAGCTTTGCACTACCTATCTTTGCCGAAAATAATTATATGCCCAATACTTTTTCCGAATTAGGAATAAATGCCCAATTACAGCAGAGTTTAGCCGAGTTGAATATTTCGGTGCCAACCGATATTCAACAGAAAATAATTCCGCCCATTTTAACCCAAACCAAAGATGTGGTAGCGCTTGCAAAGACTGGGAGTGGAAAAACCGCGGCTTTTGGATTGCCTTTACTTCAACTAATCGATTTAGAAAATTTAAATATTCAAATTGTGGTTTTGGCGCCCACACGGGAATTGGGACAACAAATACATTCAAATTTAGAGAGTTTTGCTTCACAAAGTCCTGAAATAAGTATTGCATCTTTATGCGGGGGAATTCCCATTAAACCTCAAATAGAGCGCTTAAAAACTACCACCCACATAGTTGTAGCAACTCCTGGAAGATTGGTAGATCTTATAAATAGAAAGGCAATAGACCTTAAAAATGTAGCTTACCTAGTTTTAGACGAAGCCGATGAAATGGTTACGGCACTAAAAACAGATTTGGACATAATTATTGCTGAAATTCCAAAAAACCGACGAACCTTGCTTTTTACGGCTACTATGCCAGGTACCATCAAACAATTGGTGCAGAATTATATGAGCAAACACGTGCTTCATATTGAAGCAGAGATGGAAACGGTAGGCCATCAAGGCATAGACCATCAATTTTTGGTGGTAGAACCAATCGAAAAATTGGAAGTATTGCTTCATTTTTTAAGTTCGAAGGAAGGGGAGCGGGGGATTATTTTTTGTAAAACCAAGGCTGCCGTCAATAAATTAGCCAAAAACTTGGCAATCAATAAATTTTCTTCTGGAGCAATCCACGGAAGTTTAACCCAACCTATTCGCGATCGTGTAATGGGTCAATTTAGGGAAGGACATATAGATATATTGGTCGCTACAGATTTGGCAGCCAGAGGCTTGGATGTGAAGGAAATAAGTTATGTTATCCATTACCACTTATGTACACCGTAGCGGTAGAACCGCTAGGGCAGGGGCAAAAGGACTGTCAGTAACAATTCTTCAGCAAGAGGAAGTGTTTGAAATTCCTGAATTTGAAGAGGAATTGGATATTTCATTCACTGAAATGAAAAAGCCGGATGCCCAAAGTACCGAGGAAAACAACACTCTTTTATGGGCTAAGAAAATATTTAAGACCAAACCAAATAGAACGATTTCGGCAGAATTTAAAGAAAAAATAAGCACGGTTTTCCATCATTTAACCAAGGAAGAATTAATCGATAAAATATTGGCCTACCAATTGGCACAGTCAGCTACTGCAGCTCCAAAGGAAGAAGCGCCCGCAAAGAAAAAGAAGAAAAAGAAATAATGGCAAACGAAATAAAAAATCAAAAAGAAATTCTGGCAAAGCTGAATATTGCATCCTTAAATGCGATGCAGAACGAAGCTATCGCCGCGATTGAAAAATCGGCCAATACCATTCTTTTATCTCCAACGGGTACGGGCAAAACATTGGCGTTTTTATTGCCAATCCTTAAAAATCTTAATCCCGATAATCCAGAAGTACAAGCTCTAATTGTTGTCCCCACCCGCGAACTTGCAATTCAAATTGAGCAAGTTGTTAGAAATATGGGCTCTGGTTTTAAAGTGAATGCCGTATATGGTGGACGGTCTAAAAGCAAGGACAAGATAGAATTGAAACATACTCCAGCAATCTTGGTTGGCACCCCTGGCAGGATCTTAGACCATTTTGATGATGATCGGTTTTCGAAATCGAGTATACACACCCTGGTATTGGACGAATACGACAAATCGTTGGAAATAGGCTTTGAAGGCGAAATGAGCGAAATACTCCACGAATTATCTGGAGTAAAAAAGCGCATATTAACGTCTGCCACACAAGGCGTGGGCATTCCAAAATTTGTAAAATTCGATAGTCCGGTTGTATTGGATTTTTTAACCGAGGGAAAGGACGCCAAATTAGCCATAAAAACCATTATTTCGCCAGATAAAGATAAGCTGGATACTTTGTTGCAATTACTGCTTTATCTTGGCAACCAACCGGGAATTATTTTCTGCAATTTTCGGGAAAGTATTGAAACCGTTAGCGATTTCTTATATAGCCATAACATAGGCCATACAAATTTTTCTGGCGGGATGGAGCAAAAGGACAGGGAACGGGCCCTTATAAAATTTAGAAATGGCACCAGTCAAGTGCTGGTTTCAACAGATTTAGCCGCTAGGGGCATAGACATTCCTGAACTAAAGTATATAATTCATTATGAGCTGCCCCATACTGCCGTAGAGTTTACCCATAGAAATGGTAGAACGGCAAGGGTTAATGAAAAAGGAACTGCTTATGTTCTAAAATGGAAAAACCAATCGTTACCCGATTTTATTGCGAAGACTGAAACTTTTGAAATTCCAAAAGTTGAAACTGCTGAGGCTGAAATGTGGGAAACCCTATTTATTTCTGGGGGTAGGAAAGATAAAATTTCTAAAGTCGATATTGTTGGGCTCTTTCTTAAACAGGGCAATATCACCAACGATCAGTTAGGCGCAATTGAACTAAAACAGGATTGCGCATTTGTAGCCGTACCTTTAAAACTTGCCGATAGTTTGGTAGCCAAACTGAATAACAGTAGACTTAAAAAGAAGAAAGTTAGAATTTATATCTTGTAAATTTCAACCTTCACCTGAATGAATTTCGTGAATTTTCAGATAAACCTAATTAGATTTTAGGGGTGGTCAGGAGATATTTTCAGAATAATCTTTAAATTATTATTTAATTGAAAATCAATACTTTAATATATATTATGGTATTGATACATTTAAATAGTCTACATTTACAGAATATACGATTGAGTCAGCTTATCTTTTTTTAATTTCTTCCAAACTTTAATTAATCCTTCGCTTTCTTTTTTACCCTATCAGTTATAAAATCAGATGATTGTCTAAAATGGCAGTCAATTTTGAAATGAACTTGCATCGCAGGAAATGATAGGTTTTTCAATTAAACAAAACAGGAAATTAATTAATAAATATTAAAATATATAAGTAATGAAAGAAGGTACAGTAAAATTTT